>NZ_JBGCUL010000018.1:0-25887 GCF_054177685.1 Pseudomonas sp. P5_A2_2 | reverse complement strand
GAGCCTGCTCGCGAAGGGGCTATTACAGGCTCGGCAGCAACTTCGTCGTCACCAGTTCGTTCAGGCAACGCGAGGCCAACAATTCAGACGCCGCATTGATGTCCGGCGCGAAGAAGCGGTCTTTCTCATAGAAAGGCACTTCGTTACGCAAAATGCCCCGAGCCTTTTCCAGTTTCGGCGAAGTCTTCAGGCCGTTGCGCAGGTCCAGGCCCTGGACTGCCGCCAGCCATTCCACGGCGAGAATCCCACGGGTGTTCTCGGCCATTTCCCACAGACGCTTGCCAGCCGCCGGAGCCATCGATACGTGGTCTTCCTGGTTGGCGGAAGTCGGCAGGCTGTCCACCGAATGCGGATGGGACAGCGCCTTGTTCTCGCTGGCCAGTGCCGCCGCGGTCACTTGGGCGATCATGAAGCCGGAGTTCACGCCACCGTTGGCCACCAGGAACGGCGGCAGTTGCGACATGTGCTTGTCCATCATCAGTGAGATACGGCGTTCGCTCAGGGAGCCGATTTCAGCGATGGCCAATGCCATGTTGTCAGCGGCCATGGCCACCGGCTCGGCGTGGAAGTTGCCACCGGAGATCACGTCGCCTTCAGCGGCGAACACCAACGGGTTGTCCGACACGGCGTTGGCTTCGATCGCCAGCACTTCAGCCGCTTGACGGAACTGGGTCAGGCACGCGCCCATGACTTGTGGCTGGCAACGCAGGGAGTACGGGTCTTGTACTTTCTCGCAGTTTTCATGGGAGTCGGAGACTTCGCTGCGCTCGCCCAGCAGATCGCGGTACGCGGCGGCGGCGTCGATCTGGCCTTTCTGGCCACGGGCAGCGTGGATGCGTGCGTCGAACGGTGAGCGCGAACCCAGCACCGCTTCAACAGTCAGGCCACCCAGGGCCAAGGCACCAGCGAACAGATCTTCACCTTCGAAAAGGCCACGCAGGGCAAACGCGGTGGAGACTTGAGTGCCGTTGAGCAGCGCCAAACCTTCTTTGGCGGCCAGGGTCAGCGGGGTCAGACCGGCGACTTTCAACGCTTCGGTGGCTTCCATCCACTCGCCTTTGTAGCGCGCCTTGCCTTCGCCCAGCAGCACCAGCGACATGTGCGCCAGAGGCGCCAGGTCACCGGACGCACCGACCGAACCTTTCAGAGGAATGTGCGGGTACACCTCGGCGTTGATCAGGGCGATCAGTGCATCGATCACCACACGACGGATGCCGGAGAAACCACGGCTCAGGCTGTTGACCTTGAGCACCATGATCAGACGCACCAGCTCATCGCTGATCGGCTGGCCGACACCGGCGGCGTGGGACAGTACCAGCGAGCGCTGCAGGTTTTCCAGATCTTCGCTGGCGATGCGGGTCGAGGCCAGCAGGCCGAAACCGGTGTTGATGCCGTAGGCGGTGCGGTTCTCGGCGAGGATCTGTTCCACGCAGGCAACGCTGGCTTCGATCTGGGCCGAGGCGCTGTGGTCGAGGGTCAGTTTCACCGGCTGCTGATAGACGTCACGCAGTTGGGCGAGGGCCAGTTGGCCGGGAATCAGGTTTAGCGCAGTCATTTTGTGCTCCTTTTGAGAGTTGTTGTTAACTCACCAGACGCTCCGGAGATGTCCGTTGTCCGTCGCGTCTGCCTTTTGGGGAGACGCGCCTTGGCACGCTGGTGTTGTTGAAATCAGTTCAGGTTAGGAAAAGCGTTGTGCAGCAAAATCGGGTCTTTCAATACCGCGGCAGCGGCGGCGATGTCCGGTGCCAACCAGCGATCCTGGTCGTAGGGGGCAACGTGCTCACGCAGCAGACGCCAGGCAGCATCGGTGCCTGCGCCAAAGCGTTGTTCTTTGAGGAACTCGAACGCCTGGGCCGCCAGCAAATACTCAATGGCGAGGATCTGCGTGCAGTTTTCCAGCGCGCGGTGCAGCTTCAGCGCGGCGTTGGTGCCCAGGCTCAGGTGATCTTCCTGCAGGCCCGAGGTCACGTAGTTATCCAGCACCGCCGGTTGCGCCAGTTGACGATTCTCCGCGCACAGTGAAGCGGCCACGTATTGCACGATCATCATCCCGGAGTTCACCCCCGGATTGGCCACCAGGAAGGCCGGCAGGCCACTGACATGCGGGTTGATCAAGCGGTCCAGGCGACGCTCGGCGATGGAGCCGATTTCCGCCATGGCAATCGCCAGCAGGTCCGCCGCCATTGCCACGGACTGGCCGTGGGGGTTGGCCTGGGACACCACGCGGTAATTGTCTGCGGTGCCCAGCACCAGCGGGTTGTCGGTGGCGCCGTTGAGTTCGGTTTCGATCTGTTTGGTCGCATGCACCAGTTGATCGCGTGCGGCGCCGTGCACCTGCGGGATCGAGCGGATGCTCAGGGCATCTTGCGTACGAATGCCTTTGCTCTGGGCGATCACTTCGCTGCCGTCGAGCAAGGCTCGCAAGTTGATCCCGACCTTTTGCATGCCCGGGTGCGGCTTGAGCGCGATGATCTCGGCATCGAACGCGTCGATCTGCCCACGCTGGGCTTCGAAGCTCATGGCACCAATCACGTCGGCCCATTCCAGCAGGCGCGTAGCATCGGCAATGGCCAGGCAGCTCAGGCCGGTCATGCACGGTGTGCCGTTGACCAGGCACAAACCGTCCTTGGCGCCGAGCTTGACTGGTTGCAGGCCCTCTTCGGCCAGCGCTTGCTGCGCGGAAACGATCTGACCGCGATAGCTGACATTGCCGACGCCCAGCAGGGCGATGCCGATGTGGGCCATGTGGGTCAGATAGCCCACGGAACCCTGGGACGGCACTTGCGGGGTGATGCCACGGTTGAGCAGCGCCAGCAGTGCTTCGACGACCTGACGGTGCAGACCGGATTTGCCGTGGCTGTAGTTGACGATGGCGGCGCACATGATCGAGCGGGTCTGCTCGTTGCTCAGCGCTGCACCCACGCCGCAAGCGTGGCTGAGCAAGGTGTTGCGCGACAACTGGCTGAGTTGTTCGTCCTGCAGCGAGACGTTGCACAGCGCACCCAAGCCGGTGTTGATGCCGTAGGCACGTTCGCCGCTGGTGACGATGCGCTGGACGATGGCCTGCGCGTTTTCGATGCGCGCCCAGATCGGCGCCGACAGTTCAAGCTGTGCGCCATGACGGGCAACGGCGACCACATCCTGCCAGCTTACCTGCGCTTCGGTGATAACGATTTTTTCAGCCTGGGACATCTTCAACCTCTGCGTACAAACCTGAATATTGATGCAGCTTTTCCGGCCTCATCGCGAGCAAGCTCGCTCCCACAGGTTTTGTGAACACCGGGGACCCACTGTGGGAGCGAGTTTGCTCCGGGCGGCGTTCCGACGATGAGGCCGGCACAGCCGGCACAAACCTTTTAAACCACCGCCGCCCGACGCTGCACAAAGCGGTCGACATATTCATCCGCCGGCGAGTGCAGGATCTCTCTCGGCGTGCCGACCTGGATCAGGCGGCCGTCCTTGAGGATCGCGATGCGGTTGCCGATGCGCACGGCCTCGTCGAGGTCGTGGGTGATGAAAACGATGGTCTTGTGCAGGGTCTTTTGCAGCTCCAGCAACTGGTCTTGCATCTCGGCGCGGATCAGCGGGTCGAGGGCGCTGAACGCTTCGTCCATCAGGATGATGTCGGTGTCTGCCGCCAGGGCACGGGCCAGGCCCACACGCTGACGCATGCCGCCGGAAAGCTGGTGCGGGTATTTGTTTTCGTAGCCCTTGAGGCCCACGGTGTTGATCCAGTGCAGCGCGCGCTCGGCGCACATGGCTTTGCTTTCGCCACGGATTTTCAGGCCGTAGGCGACGTTGTCCAGCACGCTCTTGTGCGGCAACAGACCGAAGCTCTGGAACACCATGCTGATCTTGCGCCGACGAAACTCGCGCAGGGCTTCCATGTCGTATTGCAGGATGTCCACGCCGTCCACCAGGATCGCGCCGCTGGTCGGGTCGATCAGGCGGTTGAAGTGGCGGACCAGGGTCGACTTGCCGGAACCCGACAGGCCCATGATCACGAAGATCTCGCCGCTGCCGATGCTCAGCGACAGGTCGTTCACGCCCACCACGCAGCCGGTTTCGGCCAGCACCTGGTCCTTGGTCTTGCCCTGGCCGACCATGGCCAGCGCGTCCTTGGCACGGTTGCCGAAAATCTTGAAGACGTTTTTGACTTCGATCTTGCTCACGGTTGCGTTGTTCATTTGCTCACCTCATGCCGTGCGCGACCGTACGCCTGTGTAATGCGGTCGATCACCACAGCCAGAATCACGATCGCCAGACCGGCTTCAAGGCCGCGTCCGACGTTGAGGGTCTGAATCCCCACCAGCACGTCTTCACCCAGACCACGGGCACCGATCATCGAGGCGATCACCACCATCGACAGGGCCATCATGGTGGTCTGGTTGATCCCGGCCATGATGCTCGGCAGGGCCAGCGGCAGTTGCACGCCGAACAGTTGCTGCCAGCGGTTGGCACCGAAGGCGTTGATCGCTTCCATCACTTCGCCGTCGACCTGGCGAATGCCCAGATCGGTCAGGCGGATCAGCGGCGGCGCGGCGTAGATCACGGTAGCGAAAATCGCCGGGACCTTGCCCAGGCCGAACAGCATCAGCACCGGAATCA
The DNA here is from genome assembly GCF_054177685.1 of Pseudomonas sp. P5_A2_2. Classification (NCBI taxonomy): domain Bacteria; kingdom Pseudomonadati; phylum Pseudomonadota; class Gammaproteobacteria; order Pseudomonadales; family Pseudomonadaceae; genus Pseudomonas; species Pseudomonas sp. P5_A2_2. Next base: position 21,279 of record NZ_JBGCUL010000018.1, on the reverse strand, counting down.
GGTACACGAAGCTCGGCATGGTCTGCATGATGTCCAGCAACGGCATCAGCACCGAACGCAGGCGGTTGCTGCGCGCCGAGAGAATGCCCAGCGGAATGCCGATCAACACCGAAATGATCGTCGCCACCATCATTAGCGCCAGAGTCTGCATCAGCTTGTCCCAGAGGCCGACCGCACCCACCAGGAACAGCAAGCCGACAATGACGGCGGTGGTCACGACCTTGCGGGTCGCGTGCCAGGCCACACCGGCCACGATCGCCAGCATCAGCCACCAGGGCGCCGCACGCAGCAGGCTTTCGAGATTGACGATGGCCCACAACAGGGTGTCGGAGATGTGCCGGAACACGTCGCCGTAGTTGGTGACCAGCGAATCGACCCAACCGTTGACCCAGTCGGCGATGGAAAAGGTAAAGCTTTCGGGAAACATAAGAGACTCTCAATCAAGGGGTTGCGATCAAGCTTCCGGCTGCCGCTTTTGGCAGCCGGAGAGGCCCAACCTACAAGGCCGCGTCGATTTTCTTGGCTGCGTCTTCGCTCACCCATGCGTGCCAGACTTCAGGATGTTCCTTCAGGAAGATCTTGGCCAGTTTTGGTGATTCGATCCGCTCTTTGGTCATGCGCCCCAGGTTCTGGTTCAGCAGGTCGATTGGCACGTTGACCTTTTCCAGCACGGCTACCAGTTCTGGTGCTTCGTCGTGGAAAGTCTTGGACAGACCGACCTTGATATCCACGGTCTTGTTCACGCCTGGCTTCTCTTCGAGTTTCACCACATCAACCTGACCCATCAGCGGCGTTGGCGACCAGTAGTAGAACAGGATCGGCTCGCCACGCTTGTAGCTCGACAGCACGGCGGCATCCAGCGCCGGGCCGGTGCCTGGGCGGAAGTTGGTGTAGGTGCTTTCCAGGCCGTAGCTTTTCAGCATTTCGCTGTTGTCCAGCTCACAGGTCCAGCCGGCCGGGCAGTTGTAGAAACGGCCCTTGGATGGCTCTTCGGCGTCCTTGAAGATCGCCGAGTATTTGCCCAGGTCAGCAATGTGTTTCAAGTCCGGGGCCTTGGCTTCCAGCTTGCGCTTGGCGTCGCCTTCGATCACGTAGCGCGGTACGTACCAGCCTTCGACGGCACCCACCACTGGCGCGCCGACACCGACGACCTTGCCGGCCTTCTCAGCCTTGTTCCAGACTTCGCTGCGGCCGACCCACTCTTCGGCAAACACCTGGATGTCGTTGCTGCTCAGGGCGTTTTCCATGGTGATGGAGTTGCCCGGCAGGCTGTCGGTCTTGCAGTCGTAGCCTTTCTCCAGCACGACCTGCAGCACGTCGGTCAGGAGCATGGCGCTTTCCCAGTTCAGGCCGGCGAATTTCACAGGTTTCCCCGACTCGCACCAACCCGCCGCCTGAGTGGCGCCGGCGCTGGCCAGCAGGCCCATGGAAAGCAATGTGGTCAGCAGGGTCTTGTTCGATTTCATTGTTGTGACGCTCCTAATCATGAGTTGGCTTACGGCAGTCAAGAGGCATCCAGCCCTGTCCACGTCCAATCAGGCCTGCGCCGCAGCGCGACCCACATTCAGCTTTTGTTCGGTGATCGCGCCCTGCTCGACCGGCAGGATCAAACGATCAGGCACTGTGCCGTGCCATTTTTTTGCACACAGGTAATACAGGGCTGCGGGAAGCAGCAGACCGATGATCCAGGAAATATCCACATCACCCAGGGCCGCCACCAGCGGACCGGTATAGAACTTGGTGGAGATGAACGGCAGTTGCACCAGCACACCGAACACATAGACGCTGATACCGAGAAGGTTCCAACGACCGTAGCGACCATTCGGATCGGCCAGCGCCGGTACGTCATAGCGCTCGCGAGTGATGCAGTAGTAGTCCACCAGGTTGATCGCGCTCCAAGGTGTAAAGAACGCCAGCAGGAAAAGGATGAAGGACTTGAACGCACCGAGGAACGAGTGCTGACCGAGCAACGCCATGAGGGTCGCAGCCCCGACGATGACCAGCACGAACACCAGACGCTGCAAGCGCGTTACCTTCAGGTCACCCCGGAAACCGCTGATGATGGTCGCAATGCACATGAAGCTGCCGTAGGAGTTCAGCGTGGAGATGGTGACCTTGCCGAACGCGATGCTGAAGTACAGCAGCGCAGCGGTGGCACCGGTACCACCCAGACCAACGATGTAGGCCACTTCGTGGCCGGCGTATTGCCCGTTGGCCGAAGCGGCAGCGAACACGCCGAGGACCATCGCCACCTGTGCACCAATGACCGAACCTGCGCCAGCGGCGAAAAAGGTTTTTACCGAAGAAATCTTGCTCGGCAGGTAGCGAGAATAGTCAGCCACATAAGGGCCGAAGGCGATCTGCCAGGACGCTGCGAGCGACACCGCGAGCAAGAAACTGCTCCAGCTGAAGTGGCGGATTTGCAACAGTGCGCCAATGTCAACCTGGCTCATCAGACGACTGAACAGATAAACAAAGGCAATCACGCCAATGACACTGGCAACACGGCCGATCCAATGGATCACCCGATAGCCGAGCACCGTAACCAACACGATGACACTGGCGAAAAGGAGGATACCGACGGTGTCGCTGACGCCAAACAACTGGCCCAGCGCCTGGCCGGATAACACGGTTCCCGTTGCGGTGAAACCCAGGTACATCAAGCAGACCAGCACGATCGGGATGGCCGCGCCGTACACGCCGAACTGTACCCGACTGGAAATCATCTGTGGAAGGCCAAGCTTGGGGCCTTGCGCCGCATGCAGCGCCATCACGCCGCCACCCAGTAATTGACCGATCAACAGACCGATCAATGACCAGAACACATCACCGCCAAGCACCACCGCCAAGGCACCGGTGACAATCGCGGTGATTTGCAGGTTGGCACCCATCCACAGGGTGAACTGGCTCAACAGACGACCGTGTCTTTCCGCTTCCGGGATGTAGTCGATCGAGCGCTTCTCGATCAACGGTTTACTGCCTGCACGTTCGCTGTTAACAGCCATGGTTCAACCTCTGTGGATTGTTCTGGGAATTCACGGTGAAACTGCTTGTGGGCTTTGCTTTCTGTGGGAGCGAGCTTGCTCGCGATTGAGATCTGCCAGTCAGCACAGATGTTGAATGTGCCGGCCTCATCGCGAGCAAGCTCGCTCCCACAGGTAAAGCGGTACCACAGGTTCTGTGTTACTTGCCGGTAATCATCGGCAGGTTCAGCCCTTGTTCCTTGGCGCAGTCGATGGCGATCTGGTAACCGGCATCGGCGTGACGCATGACGCCGGTCGCCGGGTCGTTGTGCAGCACGCGAGCGATACGCTCGGCCGCTTCGTCAGTACCGTCGCAGACAATCACCATGCCCGAGTGCTGGGAGAAGCCCATGCCGACGCCGCCGCCGTGGTGCAGGGACACCCAGGTCGCGCCGCTCGCGGTGTTGAGCAAGGCGTTGAGCAGTGGCCAGTCGGACACGGCGTCGGAACCATCCTGCATCGATTCGGTTTCGCGGTTCGGGCTCGATACCGAACCGGAGTCCAGGTGGTCGCGACCGATCACGATCGGCGCGGACAACTCGCCGCTGCGGACCATTTCGTTGAACGCCAGACCCAGCTTGGCGCGCAGGCCCAGGCCAACCCAGCAGATACGTGCCGGCAGACCCTGGAAGCTGATGCGCTCGCGAGCCATGTCCAGCCAGTTATGCAGGTGGGCGTCGTCCGGGATCAGTTCTTTGACCTTGGCGTCGGTCTTGTAGATGTCTTCGGCGTTGCCCGACAGCGCAGCCCAGCGGAACGGGCCGATACCGCGGCAGAACAGCGGACGGATGTAGGCCGGTACGAAGCCAGGGAAGTCGAATGCGTTTTCCACGCCTTCTTCTTGTGCCATCTGGCGGATGTTGTTGCCGTAGTCGAAGGTCGGCACGCCCATTTTCTGGAAGTCCAGCATCGCTTTAACGTGAACGGCCATCGATTGCTTGGCGGCCTTGATCACAGCGGCAGGCTCGGTCTTGGCGCGAGCGCGGTACTGGTCCCAGGTCCAGCCGGCCGGCAGGTAGCCGTTGAGCGGATCGTGGGCGCTGGTCTGGTCGGTGACCATGTCCGGTCGCACGCCGCGCTTGACCAGTTCCGGCAGGATTTCTGCCGCGTTGCCCAGCAGGGCGATGGAGATCGCTTTGCCTTCGGCGGTGTATTTGGCGATGCGGGCCAGCGCGTCGTCGAGGTCAGTGGCTTGCTCGTCGACATAGCGGCTTTTCAGACGGAAATCGATGCTGACCTGCTGGCATTCGATGTTCAGCGAGCAAGCGCCAGCCAGGGTTGCGGCCAGAGGCTGAGCGCCGCCCATGCCACCGAGGCCAGCGGTCAGGACCCAACGACCTTTCAGGTCATCGTTGTAGTGCTGGCGACCGGCTTCGACGAAGGTTTCGTAGGTGCCCTGGACGATGCCCTGGCTGCCGATGTAGATCCAGCTGCCAGCGGTCATCTGGCCGTACATGGCCAGGCCTTTGGCGTCCAGTTCGTTGAAGTGTTCCCAGCTCGCCCAGTGTGGAACCAGGTTGGAGTTGGCAATCAGTACGCGCGGGGCGTTGGCGTGGGTCTTGAACACGCCGACCGGCTTGCCGGATTGCACCAGCAGGGTCTCGTCGTCGTTCAGGTTGGTCAGGCTTTCAACGATCTTGTCGTAGCATTCCCAGTTACGTGCAGCGCGACCGATACCACCGTAAACCACCAGTTCTTTAGGGTTCTCGGCGACTTCCGGGTCGAGGTTGTTCATCAGCATGCGCAGCGGCGCTTCCGTCAGCCAGCTCTTGGCGGTCAGCTTGTTACCGCGTGCAGCACGGATTTCAACGTCACGAAACTTAGTGGGTTTAATGTCAGTCACGAAAAAGACTCCTCAGCAATCAATCCAAACCAACCCAGGCAGTGGGCGAGCAAGCCAATGGGCATCAATGCACACCGGCGAATCAGTGGACGATGGTTGAGTCCTCGTGACTCATACACATACGTCTTTACTTGTACATACAAGCATATGCAATCAAGCGGCCAACTTGTTGGATGAGCATTCAAGAAAAATCCTGAAACGGCTGGAGAGCGCCTGGGACAAGGGTTCTGGCGTAGATGAAATTTTTTCGGGAGGATTTTTGTGGCGATGGGATTTTGTTACTTGAGCGTGGTTTTGCGCCACGCTGGGGCGTTCGGTAACAAAGTGGTGCGCGATGGGGAACGGATTTGAAGTGGCAAAAAGCATCGCGGGCAAGCCCGCTCCCACAGGATCTTCGCAGGACCTGTAGGAGCGGGCTTGCCCGCGATTGTGTCGCTTGAGTTTTGGGTCAGTGCGCGGACAGCTCAATCACACAGCATGGCCCGTTGACGGAGACTTCCAGCAGGCCAGTGTTACCGTCCAGTTGCAGGCAATCATGCCGGCCCAGTTGCGAAGTGTTGTTACCGACCTTCACTTCCAGTGCTTCGCTGATGCTGAACACCAACACCGTGCCCGCCGAACTGAAGAACCGCTGCTCGCCACTCAACCACTGCAACCGCGCAGCGTAACGCTGCGGTGCGTAAATCAGGTTGAAATCGCGAATCGGACCGCCGAGCAATGTGCAGGACACCTTGCTTTCACCGCTGAAGGCAAACGGATCCAGCGGTAACAGTGGCCGAGCGTCCTGACCATCCACCGTCAGGGTCATACCGTCGCCCTGTAAAACGGTGATCACCCGCTCATAACCGGCGAAGGTGGAAAAACCACCCGACTCGCCAATGTCGGCAATCGACAGGCGCCAACCAAAGCCATCCAGGCCAGTGCCGGCATCACGGGTGATTTCTTCAGTGCTGCCGCCGCCGTTTTTCCACGGCATGCGCGGGTAATCCTTGGCGCGTAAAACCTTCAACTGATTCATTTATGGCTCTCTATTTATGGAACCGACCTTCCAGACGATGACGGGAACCGGGGTGGATCAAGCGAGCGGCGGTCACTGGCTGACGACCGGACCAGGTGCGGCGACGAATCAGCAGGCACGGCTCGCCCTTTTCAATCTGCAGCAATTTGCATTCGGACGGCTCGGCCAGGATCGCCTCGACCACGTGCTCGCCCTCGGTCAGCGGCGCGACCTGGTTCAGATAGGCATAGGGCGTTTGCAGGGTGAAGTCCTGCTTGAGGTAGTCCGGTGCCACCAGCGCATTGACGAAACGGTCTTCGATTTGCACCGGAATATCGTTTTCGAAATGCACGATCAGCGAGTGGAACACCTTCTGTCCTTCGCGCATGTCCAGGGCCAGGGCGCGCTCGGAGCCGGCGGCCTCTTCTTCAAGGGTGATGACCTTGCAGGTGTGGCGATGACCGCGGGAGGCAATTTCATCGGCGATGTTGTGCACTTCGAACAGTGCGGACTGGCTTTTCGGCTCGGCGACGAACGTACCGACGCCTTGCATGCGCACCAGCAGGCCATCGGCGGTCATCTCGCGCAGGGCGCGGTTGATGGTCATGCGGCTGAAGCCCAACTGGCTGACCAGTTCACTTTCCGACGGCACGCGGTAGTGCGGCGGCCAGTTTCCACTGTCAATTTGCTGGGTGATCATTTGTTTGACGCGGGCGTACAAGGGCGCCGGACTGTCGCCCATGTTCGCGGCCAACGGAGAGACTGGAGGCGGAGTCGGCACGGTTAATCCTTGGTTATTTGAATGATGTCGCTAGCTTGCCGGAGTTTACCGGGCAGGCAAACGTCTGTATATGTATATACAAATAACACACGATAGGGTGATGAACCATGTCCGCCTTCTTTGCCGAACGCGCGCTGCTGCCTAGTGGATGGGCCAACAATGTACGTCTTGAGGTCAGCGCCGACGGCGTATTGACCCATATCCAGGCCGATTCCAAGGCAGATGGCGCCGAGCGGCTGAGCGGTCCGCTGCTGCCTGGCATGCCGAACCTGCACTCCCACGCCTTCCAGCGGGCCATGGCCGGGTTGGCGGAAGTGGCGGGCAATCCGAACGACAGTTTCTGGACCTGGCGCGATCTGATGTATCGCCTCGTCGGAAAAATCAGCCCGGAACAACTCGGCGTCATCGCCCGCCAGCTGTATATCGAAATGCTCAAGGCCGGTTACACCTCGGTCGCGGAATTTCACTACGTGCATCACGACATCAATGGTCAGCCTTATGCGGACCCGGCCGAACTGGCCCTGCGCATCAGCCAGGCCGCCAGCTCCGCCGGTATCGGCTTGACCCTGCTGCCGGTGCTCTACAGCCATTCAGGCTTCGGTGGCCAAGCGCCGAACGACGGTCAGCGTCGCTTTATCAACAGCACTGAAAACTACCTCAAGCTGCAATCGCGCCTGCAACCGGTGCTGGCGCAGCAACCGGCGCAGTCGCTCGGCTTGTGTTTCCACTCGCTGCGCGCGGTCACGCCGCAGCAGATCAGCGAAGTACTGGCGGCCAGCGACAAGCAATGCCCGGTACACATCCACATCGCCGAGCAGCAGAAAGAAGTCGACGACTGCCTGACCTGGAGCGGTCGTCGCCCGCTGCAATGGCTGTACGAAAACATCGACGTCGATCAGCGCTGGTGCCTGGTTCATGCGACCCACGCCAACCCGGAAGAAGTCACGTCGATGGCCAGGAGTCGCGCTATCGCCGGCCTGTGCCTGACCACCGAAGCCAACCTCGGCGACGGGATTTTCCCGGCGGTGGATTTCCTCGCCCAAGGCGGGCGCATGGGCATCGGTTCCGACAGTCATGTGTCATTGAGCGTGGTGGAAGAATTGCGCTGGCTGGAATACGGCCAGCGTCTGCGCGACCAGCGGCGTAATCGTCTGTATGGCGCGGATCAGCCAATGGTCGGCCGCACGTTGTTCGATGCCGCGCTGGATGGCGGCGCCCAGGCGCTGGGCCAGCCGATTGGCGCGCTGGAGGTCGGCAAGCGTGCCGACTGGCTGGTGCTCGATGGCAACGATCCGTATCTGGCGACAGCCAATGGTGACGGAATTCTCAACCGCTGGCTGTTTGCCGGCGGTGATCGCCAGGTGCGGGATGTGCTGGTGAACGGCCAGTGGGTGGTGCGTGACGGGCGGCATGCCGGGGAAGAAGAAAGCAGCCGTGCCTTCACTCAGGTACTGCGCGATCTTCTGAACTAATGCAAAAAAACCTGTAGGAGCGAGCCTGCTCGCGATGGTGTGTCAGTCGACATCATTGTGTCTGATACTCCATCGCGAGCAGGCTCGCTCCTACAGGGTCATGCGTTGTTAGTTCGAGGTCTCGGCCATCTGCTCTTCCGACGCCCGCCAGATCAGCCGCGTGGTGTCGTAACCCTGCTGACGCGCCTTGCTCAGCAGCTCCTCACGCACCACACCGTTCACGGTCGGCGAGCGCGACAACAGCCACAAATACTTCCGGCTCGGATCACCGACAATGGCGGTCTTGTAGTCATCGCTGACGTACAGCACCCAGTATTCGCCCTTCGCCGTACCCGGGATCAGCCTGGAGAACCAGGTATCGAACTCGATCCACAGCTTGTCGCCCTTGCCGGGCTCCTGTGGATAAGCCGTGCCCTTGACCTCTTCCCATTGCCACTGTGCCGTCAGGCAGCGATTCAACACCGCGACGTTGCCGTCGGGTTTGAGCGTGTAATGGGCTTCGGATTGCGCGCAGTCGCGCTGGAAGTACATCGGCATACGAGCCAGCTCGTACCAGGTGCCCTGGTAGCGCTTGAGGTTGACGCTTTTGACCGTCTTGGGAGCCAATGGATCCTGGACAGACGTGGCACAGCCGGCCAATACCAGGCCGGCAAAAAGGATGATCAATAACCGCTTCATTATTTTTCTCCCGCGGGCAAACGCCCCGGTTTACTTCAGGCCTTGGCCGGAAAACATCAGCACTTTGTCACCGGCGAACTGCACGCTGATAAAGCTGTTCTTGTCGCCCCAGGTGCAACTGGACATGCCGAGCGCGCCTGAACAATCGGCGGGCTTGCCCAACAGGGTCTCCACATCGGCTTTCGCCATGCCGGACGAGAGCTTAGAGTAGTTTTCCTGATTGACTTTGCTGCAGGCAGCCAGCAACACGCAAAACGAAAGCAGGGCGATGGAACGCAGCGACATGGTGAAACTCCGGGGGGCGTAGGGATTGGCATGGCTGCCAAGCTGAAGCTTAGAAGAGAAAACCCCTGTGAGGTTCCGTACCCGGCAGGCTATTTATCGGGCCACTCGTCTACCTTTTGCCGAAAATCAATCACTTTCCTTGTTCATCGAGCATTTCGTCGTTTTTCAGCAAATCCGCCTAATCTTTGGCGCCGATCAGTCGACATACATGCAACGCAAAGCCAAGTCGGTGGTATTTGCACCCCCCTTTTGTAGACCTGACCCTCTGCGGTAGCTCATCCATGACCAGAAACATGAAGTTCAGCCACAAGATCTTGTTGGCTGCCGCCCTCGTGGTGGCCGTCGCATTCGCTTGTTTCATCCTGTTCAACGACTATCGCCAGCGCGAAACCTTGCGCAACAGTACCGAAGCCTCGATGCAGGAACTCGGCAGCCTGACCACCAGCAACATCCAGACCTGGCTGGAAAGCCGCATGCAATTGCTGCTGTCGATGGCCCAACAGATCACCGCCGATGGCAATGCTCCCGCCAGCCTGAAACGGATCATCGACCTGCCCGCCTACACCGGCAACTTCCAGCTGAGTTACTTCGGTGGCGCCGACGGGGTGATGTTCTCGGTCCCGGCGGGCAACCGCGCGGCGGACTACGACCCACGTGTCCGTGGCTGGTACAAGGCGGCCAATAGCGCACAACAGACCATTGTCACCGAACCGTACATTGCCGCGTCTTCCGGCAAACTGGTGATCACCGTGGCCACCCCGGTGCAGCACCAAGGCCAGATGATCGGCGTCGCCGGCGCCGACATCGACCTGTCCAGCGTCAGCGCAATCATCAATTCGCTGAACTTCGGCGGTCACGGTCATGCGTTCATCGTCGGTGCCGATGGCAAGATCCTGGTTCACCCGGACAGCAAGCTGGTGCTCAAGAACCTGACCGAGGCCTATCCGAGCGACACCCCCAAAGTCAGCCCGGGCATGAAAGAAGTCGAGATCGACGGCAAGCGCCAGTTCATCTCCTTCACCCACGTCAACGGCGTGCCATCGGCGAACTGGTACGTGGCACTGGTGCTTGACCAGGAAACGGCGTTCTCGATGCTCAGCGAATTCCGCACCTCGGCGATCATCGCCATGGTGATTGCCGTGGTGATCATCATTGTGCTGCTGGGCATGCTGATCAGCCTGCTGATGCAGCCGCTGTTGACCATGGGCCGCGCCATGCACGACATCGCCGAAGGTGAAGGTGACCTGACCAAACGCCTGACCATTCACGGCCACGACGAATTCGGCGCGCTGGGACTGTCGTTCAACCGCTTCGTCGAACGCATTCATACCTCGATCATCGAAGTGTCCTCGGCCACCGGCCAGGTCAACGAAGTGGCGCTGCGTGTAGTGGCCGCGTCGAATTCGTCGATGTTCAACTCCGACCAGCAAGCCTCGCGCACCAGCAGCGTGGCCGCGGCGATCAACCAGCTCGGTGCCGCCGCCCAGGAAATCGCCCAGAACGCCGCCCTCGCCTCGCAACATTCCAGCGATGCCCGCAGCCTGGCCGAAGACGGCCAGCAGGTGGTGGATAAAACCATCGCAGCGATGCAGCAGCTGTCGGCCAAGATCAGCGACTCTTGCGGCAACATCGAAACCCTCAACAGCAACACGGTCAACATCGGGCAGATTCTGGAAGTGATCACCAGCATCTCCCAGCAGACCAACTTGCTGGCACTGAACGCAGCCATTGAAGCAGCACGTGCCGGTGAGGCCGGGCGTGGTTTCGCGGTGGTGGCCGATGAGGTGCGCAACCTCGCTCACCGCACCCAGGACTCGGCGCAGCAGGTGCAGACGATGATCGAAGAGCTGCAGGTCGGCGCCCGGGCAGCGGTGGGCATCATGACCGACAGCCAGCGCCAGAGCGAAAGCAGCGTCGGCATCGCCAATCAGGCAGGCGAACGCCTGGGCAGCGTGACCCAGCGCATCGGCGAGATCGATGGCATGAACCAGTCGGTCGCCGCCGCCACTGAAGAACAGACGGCTGTGGTGGAGTCGATCAACGTCGACATCACCGAGATCAACACGCTGAACCAGGAAGGTGTGGAGAACCTGCAGTCGACCTTGCGTGCGTGTGCCGATCTTGAGCAGCAGGCGGCGCGGTTGAAGCAGTTGGTGGGTAGCTTCAGGATCTAAGACCTTCACCGGCCTCATCGCGAGCAAGCTCGCTCCCACAGGGATCTTTGTCGCACCGGAGATCTACTGTGGGAGCGAGCTTGCTCGCGATGACGGATTCAGCAACAGCGCAAAATTAGAACCTTGACCCAGGCTTTGAGAGAAACGCCAACTCCTCAGCCGTAGACTCCCTTCCCAACACCGCATTGCGATGCGGAAACCGCCCAAAATGCGCAATCACCCTCTGATGCCGCTCGGCGTAATCCAGGTAATCGGCAAACAACGCTCGGTCACCTTCAGGCTGCTGCGCCACCAATTCGATATAGCGCGAGACGCCTTCGTTCTGCACCGCGAGGTCTTCGCTGTGCTCGAACACCAGGTAGATGAACACCCGCTGAATCGGCCGCAACTGCCGATCGAAATCCGCGGCAATGCCTTGGGCTACCAGCATCTGCGCCCGGAGATCGCCTGCAAAGGCTTTGGGAATATCGCGAAAGATCATTCGCGGGATTTGATCGAGCAACAGCACCAGGGCCAGCCAACCTTCGGGATGTTGCATCCACTCGGTCAATCCGCCGGCCAGTGCCTGCTCGGTCCAGTCCCCGAAACGCTCGCGCGCTTCGAGGTCCTGGCTGTCGCGCTTGCCGAACCACAACTTGCCCTTCTGCGCCGCCACTTCCCTCGCTGATTCGGAGCTTCCGAACCACCAGTCAAGCAACGGCTGCCAGGGCGCGGTCATGATTTATTCCTTGTGGTAAGCCGTGACGCGGGCAACTTCTTCTTTCGAACCGAGGAACACCGCAACACGCTGGTGCAGGCCTTCCGGCTGGATGTCGAGGATGCGCTGGTGGCCGTCGGTGGACGCACCGCCCGCCTGTTCCACCAGGAACGACATCGGGTTGGCTTCGTACATCAGGCGCAGTTTGCCCGGCTTGGAAGGCTCGCGGCTGTCGCGTGGGTACATGAACAAACCGCCGCGGGTCAGGATGCGGTGCACGTCGGCCACCATCGCAGCGACCCAGCGCATGTTGTAGTTCTTTTTCAACGGACCGGTCTCACCTGCCAGCAATTCGCCGACGTAGCGCTGTACCGGAGCTTCCCAGTGACGCTGGTTGGACGCGTTGATGGCGAATTCCTGGGTGGTTTCAGGAATGGTGATGTCTTCGTGGGTCAGCACGAAGCTGCCCATTTCACGGTCCAGGGTGAAACCCTTCACACCGTGGCCCAAGGTCAGGATCAGCATGGTCTGTGGGCCGTAGATCGCGTAACCGGCGGCTACCTGCTGGGTGCCTGGCTGCAGGAAGGCCTTTTCATTCAAAGGTTCGTTCTGGCTCAGGTATTCGTTCGGGCAACGCAGTACCGAGAAGATGGTTCCGACTGGCGCGTTGATGTCGATGTTCGACGAACCGTCCAGCGGGTCGAATACCAGCAGGTACGCACCTTTCGGGTATTTGCCCGGGATCTGGTAGGCGTTGTCCATTTCTTCGGACGCCATGCCGGCCAGGTGACCGCCCCATTCGTTGGCTTCGAGCAGGATTTCGTTGGAGATCACGTCGAGCTTCTTCTGCACTTCGCCCTGGACGTTTTCAGTGCCCATGCTGCCCAGTACGCCACCCAGGGCGCCTTTGGACACGGCGTGGCTGATCTCCTTGCAGGCACGCGCCACCACTTCGATCAGGAAGCGCAGATCGGCAGGAGTGTTGTTGCTGCGGGTCTGCTCAATCAAATAGCGACTCAAGGTAACGCGGGACATGGAAGGCTCCGGAGGAATGGGGGGGCTAAAAACCCGCGCAGTTTAGCGCGAGTCGGGGCGCATTTCCTCCTATCAGACGTGATCGGCCGAAGAGAGTTCATGCGCGGGGATGAGCGTAGTTGGAAAAGGGCTGGATGTGAGCCGTGAATGGGGGGCGAATTCGATATTTTTGGTGTCAGTTCCGACTTGCCCGCGATCTGGCGCGAAGCGCCAGCCTAGGGTCTTGCCGATGGCTTACGCAGCAAACTGAACGCCATCGCCGCCAGGAACAAGACACTGAGCAACAACACCGCCCACAAGCCGAACTTCTTCCACTGGGTGTCCGTCGTCGCCAGCGTTTTSTCTGTCGATGCATTCGAGACCACCGCCCCGACATCCACCATGGCCCGGCCCAGGGTCGCGAGCTTCGCCGGGCTGTAATCCGGAATCAGCGTCGACAGCGGCAAGTTCGCCGCCTTCGCCGTCGCATTCCCCACGACCAGCGTGTAAGGCCCAGGCCCGCGCGCCAGGAACACCAGTTGCGTGGCGCGCACGGCAAACTTCAGCGTCGGTGCCTGATCACCCAGGCCGCCGCCGCGCTCGTCCACGGTCAGTTTCAATTGCTGGACGATTTGCCCTGACAGCTGCAATTCGTTTTGCACCACGTCCTCACCGTTCTGGGTCAAACGATAGAGCAAACCGCTGCTCAACGGCTGCCATGGCAGGCTGCTGTCGCGCCGACCGGCCAGGCTCACCGGCGCCAGACTGTTGGGCTGGCTCAGCTCGACCTGCACTCGCTCGACATTCAGCCCCATCGGCAACTGCCAGGTGTATTCACCCGCCTTCGTGCTGCTGCCGGTCAACGCCTGGGACCAGACCAACGGCAGCGGCAGGCTGCGGGTACTGGCGCTTTGCAGTTGCGCCGAAGTCAGGGTCGGTGCCGAATGCGGAGTGATCCACAGCAACCGCAAGTAGCGCGCCGACTGGCCCGGCAGGCCGATTTCATGCTGCTCGACCCGCTCGTCGGAAAAGGTCAGGCGCGCCACCTGCCCTTCGCCCCAGAACTGCCAATGCTGTAAATCGTCACTGGCTTCGACGGTGAAACGCTGGAAGCCGTCGCGCTCGCTGGTCCAGTCGAGAATCAACTGCTGCAACGGCGCCTTGATCGCGGAAGCGTCGAGCAACCAGCCGCGCAACTCCTCCTCACCCGCCTCCAGCTGACTGGAGGGCTGCACCTCGACCAAGGTGCCGTTGGCGCTCGATTGCACCCGCACGCCCGGCGCGGCTTCAGTGGTGTCCACCGAGCTGTACAACGGAAACCATTTCACCTCGCTCAAGGTGCGCGCTTCACTGCTCTGCGCCGACTGCCGGGCCAGGGCATAAGCCTGAACATCACCGACAGCGTTGAACACCCGCAGATCCCTCAGGTCGGCCTGGCGTGCATTCAGTTGTACGTTCAGGGGCAGTTCAAGGCGGTACCAAGGGCCTTCGCCCGTCACCGACAGGGGTACTTGGGTGGTGAAGTCCGCCGGTTTTTCCAGGGCAACCGCCGACAACACCACGCCCATGGCAACAGCGCCCAGCCAACCCAGGTTCAGCTTCTGACTCAAGATGACACTCCTTCGGATTCCGCGAGCGGTTTCCCGGTATCCGACACAGCGTCGGCGCGCTTGGGCGGCARCGGGGCGAAATAGCCCACCACCAGCAGCAACACGCCGACACCGATAAACGACACGATCCGCGCCAGCCCGCCGCGATTGCTCAATTCGACAAAAAACAGCTTGGCCACGACCACCCCGATCAAGGCGGCGCCAATCAGCCAGATTTCGCGGCGGCGACGCAAATGGCCGCCGATCATCAGGCTCAGGGCCATCAGGGTCCAGACGATGGACAGGCCGGCTTGCACCCGCATCGACGCCAGCAACAGATCCAGCTCGAACGGTACCCCGCTCCAATGGTGCGCGGTGCGCATCACCAATGCAGTAAAGAACACGAACAGCGAGGCGCCGGCGACCCCTTGCGTGGCGTTCGCGGCGTAATCCTTGCGGACCGCCAGTTGTGTCATGGCGCTGCGGGACCAGAMATAGACGCCGAACAACGCAAACAACAGGCCCAGCTCCAGCGGGTTGATCAATGGCACGTAGGGCAGTGGCTCAGCGTTGCCGTCACTGGCGACATTCGCCAGCCAGAACCAGCCGAGCATCAGCAACGCCAGCGGCGCGGCGGCGTATACACGGTATTCCCTCGAATACGCCGACACCGGCCAAGGCCACGCACGAGGTGCCGCCATCGACACCAGATACAGACTTGGCAGAATCGCCCAACCCAACCAGCGCCAGGCGTTGTATTGCTCGGACAACACCAGCAAGCCGTAACGCAGTTGCAAAGCCAGCACCCCCATCAACAGCCAACAGCCGAGCACATGGGCGACACTCAGCACGCGCGCCGGCAGCATGGGTGCCAGGCGTCGCAGGGACATGAAATGCACGACGAACACGGCAGCCCATGCCAGCCAGCCGAAGTTGGCCGCCGGGTGATAACGCGAGTGCCAGGCCGCTAGCAGCACCAGCGCTGCAGCAGGTACCAACACCGTGCAGAGCACGCCCAGTGACGGCCAACTCAGGCGCAGCGCCAACGCTGCCCACAGCGCGACACTCACGGCAGCGATGCTCAACAATAAAGACGCCTGCATCGGCAGCGACGCGAAATGCAGCACCTCGATGACCCAGGCCAGCGCCCACCAGCCTGCGCCCCACACCAGCAACGCCTGGGACAACCGCAACAAACTCAACCCTTTCAACGCTCCACGCACATGACCCTTTTGCAAACGCCAGGCCCCGACCAACGCGGCCAGCCCCAGCACCAGCGGTGCCCAGAACCCGCCATGGGCCAGGGGTCGCAGACCGTCACTGAACAGCGGTCCTGTCACCAGGAACAGCGCGCCACCCAACAGTTGCACAGCAAGCGCGGTGAACACGAACGTGCGCGATGGCAGGCGCAAGCCAACCGACAATGTCAGCACCCCGGCCAAGGCCCAACCGATCACCGTGCCGTGGCTGAAGAAAAACAGCGGTGCCAGCAAATAGAGAAACGCCAGGCCGAGGCACGCCAGGACTGGCAGGCCTATCAGCTCCCAAGGCCTGATCTGTTCCGGCAAGGCTTTGCGTAACTGGTAGAAGCTGAACAGCAATGCGACGCCCAGTAACAGCGCGCCTAGCGGTACACCGCCGAGCAGGCTGCTCTCGCTGCTGTGCAACTCGCTGAGAAACACCAGCGCCGCCCCCAGTTGCAGGAGCAAGGCAAAGGCCCGGGCCACGGGCCTTTGCTGACGCAAACCGAGCCAGAAGATCCCTGCGCCTTCCACCGCCCACGCCGCCGTCGTCCAGCGCGCATCGAGCCCCAGCGGAATCGCCAGGCTGGCGAAGATCACGCCCAGGGCCAGGCAGGTTTCCCCCAGCAACAGCGGGCGCCCGGCCATCAGCCAACGGGCGAGCCCCATGTAAATCATGCCCAGCATCAACGCACTGAACGCCGCCGCGAATTCAAGATGCTGCACCAGTGCGAACTGCAAGCCGAAACCCACCAGCGGCGGGCCGAACAGCAGCGTGCCGTCGACATAGTCACCCTTGCGCGCCGACCACTGCAGCAGCGCTTCGCGATTGCCCTCTGCCGGTGCATCGCTCATCTGCATCAGCTTGCGCCGGGCGTACAACAGACCGATGGCCAGGTACATCAGGAAAAACACAATCAGGAACGGCTCGGTGCTCCACAGCAACTCCGGAGAGTAGGAGCGCAGGCCCCAGGCGAAACCGATGCCGAAGGTGCCGGTGAATCCGATGACATTCAACAGCCGCCAGGCCTTGAACCAGGCGATGGCGAGGATGCCGGCGTTGAGCAGGGAAAAGTAACTGAACAGCGCGACGTGGCTGCCGGCGCCGGTGGAGGCCAGGATGGGCGCGGCGAAGCCACCCAGTGCGGCAGCGGCAGCCAGCCCCAGGGAGTCCTGGGTAATGGCGAGAATCGCCGAACAGATCGTCACCGCCACCAGCAGGCCAAACGCCGCCGAGGGATCGAGCAACGGATGCAGGCGCATCGCGGCAAATACTGTCAGGTACAACACGGCGATCCCGGTGCCCTGCAAGATCAACGCGTAACTGCTGTTGCGGGCTCTCAACCACCAACCCAATCCAAGCAACCCCAAGGCTGCCGCCGCAACGCCTGCGTAGCGCAACTCAAGCGGCACCACCACGCCTTCGGTGGCATAGCGCAGCAGAAAGGCCAAGCCGAGGAACAGCAGCACCACGCCGACCCGCAATACGGTATTGCCGCCGAACAACCAGGCGCGGGCGCGACTGATGGCGCGGACGATGAGATTCGGGCCACGCGGGGAGACCGGTGGTTGTGCTTCGCGAGCAGTCGGCCCGGGTTTCCAGGCATCGGCGATTTCGCTGGCCGCTGCGGGGATTGGCTCGAGTTCGGGCGGCAGTTCCCAGATCAACTCCGGGGCGTTAGCGGGTACTTCATCAAGGCGGGTTTCAGGTGAGACAAGCGGTTCACGGGTTTGCGGCGCCTTGACGCCCGATGCTTCAAGCAGTGCCAGCCGTTGCTCGACCGCTTGCAGCGCTACTTGCGCCTGTTCCAGCAGTCGCTGCTGCTCGACTGCCCGAAGGTCCAAGCGAGCCATGCGAACGGCCTGGCCGATACCCAATCCGAGTAATCCGCCCAGCAGTGCATCACTGAATGACTCGTCGAGTATCCAGCCGAGCACCAGTCCGATCAGCATGAACATCCATTGCATGGTCGATATCCCTAAGCAGCCCCGTCGTGGGGCAAGTCCAAGCGGTACAGCGTCTGATCAGTCTAGTGTGAAAACACCACAAACCCTGGGGGAGCAGCCGGTCGACGCTCGATTGCTCGCGATGAGGCCATAGCATTCAGCACTGATGTTGAATGTAAGTCCGCTATCGCGAGCAAGCTCGCTCCCACAAAGGATTGTGGCGCGTTCCAAATCTGGCTGATCCCTGCCGCCCGGTAATCCGTCACCTAGTATATCGATCCAGCCCGGCGACAACCGGGCCTTGCTCGCAGTTCTGGCTGAAAACTACTCCAGCGCCTTCCAGATCTCCGTGGCGTATTCGCGAATGGTTCGGTCCGACGAGAACCAGCCCATCCGCGCCGTGTTCAACACCGCCGAACGCCACCACTGGTTCGAATCGTGCCAATGGGCTTCGACGCGCATCTGTGCGTTCCAGTACGAGTCGAAGTCGGCGCAGACCAGGAAGCGGTCGTAATCCACCAACGAGTCGATCAGACTGGTGTAACGGGACGGATCATCCGGCGAGAACACGCCGCTGCGAATAGCTTGCAGCACATCGTTGAGACGATGGGAGGCGGCGATATCCGGCGTCGCATTGAACTCATGGTTCTGTTTGCGCGCCTCGACCTGCTGTGCGCTGAGACCAAAGATGAACATGTGCTCGGTGCCGATGCGTTCGCTCATTTCCACGTTGGCGCCGTCCAGGGTGCCAATGGTCAGCGCGCCGTTCAGGCCGAATTTCATGTTGCTGGTGCCCGAAGCTTCGAAACCGGCGGTGGAGATCTGCTCGGACAAATCCGCCGCCGGGATGATGCTCTCCGCCAGGCTGACGTTGTAGTTGGGCAGGAACACCACTTTGAGCAAACCACGCACGGTGGGATCGTTGTTCACCACCCGGGCGATATCGTTGGTCAGTTTGATGATCAGTTTGGCCTGGTGATAACTCGCGGCGGCCTTGCCGGCGAAGATTTTCACCCGTGGTACCCAGTCGATTTCCGGTTCCGCGCGGATCGCCTGGTACAACGCCACGGTGTGCATCAGGTTGAGCAACTGGCGTTTGTATTCGTGGATTCGCTTGACCTGCACGTCGAACATCGCCGCCGGGTTGACCGCGACGCCCAGCCGCTCATGAATCAGGTACGCCAGGGCTTTCTTGCTGTGCAGGCGTTGCTCGGCAAACGCCTTGCGGAATGCATTTCTCTCGGCGAACGGTTCGAGGGCGAGCAAACGCTCTTCCGGGTTATCCAGCACTTTAGGCCCGAGGGCATCGACCAGCATCGAGGTCAGCTCGGGGTTGGCTTGATACAACCAGCGGCGGAAGGTAATGCCATTGGTCTTGTTGTTGATTCGCTCCGGGTACAGTTTGTGCAGTTCAGAGAACACCGTTTGTCGCATCAGTTGCGTGTGCAAACCGGACACACCGTTGATGCTGTGGGAACCGAGAAACGCCAGGTTGCCCATGCGCACCCGACGACCGTTGTCCTCCTCGATCAGCGACACCGCACGCAGCACATCGAAATCGTGGATGCCCTTGGCTCGCAGGGAGTCGATGTGCTGGGCGTTGATCAGGTAGATGATCTGCATGTGCCGCGGCAACATGCGTTCCATCAGGCCGACCGGCCAGGTTTCCAGCGCTTCGGGCAGCAATGTGTGATTGGTGTAGGAGAGCGTATCGACGGTGACCTGCCACGCCGCATCCCATGCCACGTCATACACGTCGACCAGTTGTCGCATCAGTTCAGCTACGGCAATCGAGGGGTGAGTGTCGTTGAGCTGGATCGAAGCGTGATCGCCCAGGGTAAGCACCGAGGTGTGCATGTTGCGATGGCGGCGCAGCAAGTCCTGCAGGGACGCCGCGACGAAGAAGTATTCCTGGCGCAGGCGCAGTTCCTGGCCGGCCTCGGTGCTGTCCGCCGGGTACAACACGCGGGAGATACTTTCGGCCCGGGCCACTTCGGCCACGGCGCCCAGGTGGTCACCGGCGTTGAAACGCTCCAGGTGCAGATCTTCCATGGCCCGGGCGCGCCACAGGCGCAGCGTGTTGACGCTCGCCCCACGCCAGCCGACCACCGGCGTGTCGTAGGCAATGGCCCGCACGGTTTCCGCCGGGTGCYAGACTTGCCTGGACTTGCCGTTTTCATCGGCCACGGTTTCGACGCTGCCRCCAAAGCCGATCGGGTACACCACCTCCGGCCGCTCGAACTCCCACGGGTTACCGAAATCCAGCCAGTGTTCGGTCTGCTCCTGCTGCCAGCCATCGACAATCGCCTGGCGGAACAACCCGTGCTCATAGCGGATGCCGTAGCCATGACCAGCGATGCCGAGGGTCGACATGCTTTCCAGGAAACACGCCGCCAGACGCCCGAGGCCGCCGTTGCCCAGGGCCGCATCGGGTTCCAGCAGACGGATGCGCTCAAGGTCGACGCCGAGTTCGGTCAGGGCTTCGCGGGCCACGTCGAGCAGGCCGAGGTTGCTCAGGCTGTCGAACAGCAGCCGACCGATGAGAAATTCCAGGGAGAGGTAATAAACACGCTTCTGACCTTTGCGGTAGATCTGCCGCGTATGGTCCATCCAGTGCTCGACCATGTGGTCCCGCGCGGCCAGGGCAATGGCTTCGAACCAGTCATGGTCGAAGGCGTGATCCGGGTCTTTACCCACTGCATAAGTGAGTTTGGTCAAGACGGCGTCGCGGAATGCGGCCACCTCTGCTTCGCGAACAAGTGGTTCTTGAGTCATCGATAGGACCTCGAGCGAGCTTGAAGTTGTCTGAGCCTAGACGGTCTGACAGGCAGTAGAGGCTCTGGTTCGGCAGTTTTTCCTGTGAGTGCGAATCGGGTCGGCAATACATTGTCGTGTACCTGATTCAATGCAGGGGGCGTGCCGGATTAGCGGTTTATTGGCCGGCAGTGAAAAAATCTGGCGAAAGGTTGTTCAAAAATCCACCAGTCCCGGTATTATCGCGCGCCCTGATGCACACGCTGGTAACAAACGATGATGAAGCCGAACCTGATCGCTGCCGCAGAGATCGACCGCCTCGATACCTGGGCCAAGTACTCTGCCCCGATGTGCGGCTCGTGCATGTCCAGCTGCTGCACCCTGCCCGTCGAGGTCAAGATCAAGGATCTGATCCGCATCGGCGTGGTCGATGAGTTCGAGCTGGGCGATCCGCCGAAGAACATCGCCAAACGCCTGCAAAAGGAAGGCTTGGTCGAGCGCTTCAACCAGAAGTCAGGAATCTTCACCCTCCAGCGCATGAGCAACAACGATTGCCTGTACCTGGATCGTAAGAGCCGTCTGTGCACTATTTATGAAAAGCGCCCGGATACCTGCCGCAACCACCCGAAAATCGGCCCGCGGCCGGGGTATTGTGCGTACAAGCCCAAGGAAGTGGAGCGCGAGCGGAGTTCGCGGAGTATCGAGCGGTTCTGACACCCCTGGAATTTGCGGCGCTGGTACTGGCCTCATCGCGAGCAAGCTCGCTCCCACAGGGGTTCTGTGG
>NZ_JBGCUL010000719.1:0-2353 GCF_054177685.1 Pseudomonas sp. P5_A2_2 | reverse complement strand
GGCTTCGACCTGACTGGCGCTGCCGAGGAAGGTGCTCTGCGGGCGAGTGAACATCGGCATCGCCGCTTGTGGCACGGCGTCGAGGCCCTTGCGACGGATCATCGACAGGGCTAATGCGGCGCCACGGGTCACGGCGTTGTGCCGGCGCGCTTCTTCACGCAGCGGCAACAGCAGCTCGCGGGCGTGACGTAGCGTCAGCTGGGCGCTGGTCTGCATTTCGAGGATGCGCGCGTGGGTGCGCAGCAGCATGTCGTCGTCCACCAGGTGGCCGAGGCGCTGCTGTTCGCTGAGCATCTTCAGCAACACGGTTTCGACCTTGCGCACGCCTTGTTCGAAGGCGCCGTCGGCGTTCACCAGATCAATCATCGGCTCGACGTATTCGTCCCAGGTCGCCAGCACTTCAGCGTAGCGCTGGCGCAACGGAATCTGCCGGTCGCTGGTTTTCGCCCGTTCGGCGACGGCCACCAGGGCCTGTTCGTCGTTATCGAGTTTTTTCAGTACGTCACGCACGCGCATGTCGAGCAGACGCAACTGGCGGGCGAGGTCATTGCCATCGCGGATATCGAACGCGTCCTGGATATAACCGGCCAGACGCTCCAGGTGGCGCAGGTAGGCTTCGATTTCCAGGCACAGGCCCAGGCGGTGTTCACGGCGCAGATAGGCGAGGAAGTCGTGAATCTGCGCATTAAGCTCGAAACGGTTCGGGCTTTTGGCCACGGGAACCAGAATGTCGAGGCGAATCCACACGTCGAGCAGGCTGGTGATGTCCTGCGGCGTACTGTCGAGTTGCTGGGCGGCCAACTGTGAACGCAATTCGTTGAGGCTCAGTGTGCCTTGGTCGAAGTGCTCGCACAGTGGCTCCAGAAGTGCCCAGTGTTCRGCKAGGGCGCGCARGACGCGCTTGGGTTCGATCATCGGAATGGCCGGCTGGTTGGCGATTAAAAGCCGCGATTGTACTGCATCGGGCGCGATGCGATTCACTCTCGGGACGGGCTGTCGCCATTTTTCATAGGTGCAAAGACTATCGGTGAAGTCTATCGATCAACAGCGCGGGCGATCTTGAGCGAACGGCGGTAGAATCAGCGCACTTTAGTTATCCACAAGTGGCCGACCTTTGCTTATCGAGTCCCGTCGTCGCGCTTATCTGGCCGCCATGCAGGTGGTCAACTGGCTGCCGCGTACCGAATTGCCCTTTGCCGCGCCGTCGCGGCCCGAGCTGCTGGAGATCCCCGAGCCGGTGGTGGTCGCGCCTGTTATGCCCGCTGTTGTGGCTAAGACACCCGTGGCGCCGGTGGTCAAGCCGGCCGAGCGGGTGAAGATCGAGGTGCCGCGACCATCGCCGGCGAGTACGCGCACCGGGGCCAAACCGGTGGAAGAGGCCGAAGAGGCGCCCGTGGTGGTCAAGGCGCCGATCGTGCCGCCGCCGCGTTTTGCCCTGCAATTGTTGCGGGCCGGGCGTTGTCTGCTGCTGGTGGAGTTACCTACGGGCGAATCCTTCCAGACCCGCGATCCTGCTTACCTGCTGCTCAAGGACATTCTGCGCGCCGCCGGTCTGCCGGACAGCCCGCAGATCGTCGGCGAACCGGTACGCTGGCCGTTGCTGGTGCGTGGCACGATGGACCAGGGCCCGGAAGCGGCCCGCGACTTCGTGCAAGGTTTTCTCTCGGTGCGCATGGAAGAAACGCCCTGCGCCTGCTTGTGGCTGATCGGCCTGCCCGCGGTGCGATTTGCCGGTGAGGCGGATGCCGAGGCGTTCAATCGCGAGTTGCAGATCGAAGGCCTGGGCTCGGCCTGGGCGGTGCCGGGCCTGGAATTATTAATGGAAGAGCCACAGCGTAAGGCTGATGTCTGGCAAGCCATGCGTCGGCTGATGGCGCGCTGGAAAGAATCGAATGAGTGATGCTGTATCGTTTCGCCCGATGACCGAGGCGGACCTGGAAACCGTACTGAAAATCGAATACGCGGCCTACAGCCATCCCTGGACTCGCGGAATTTTCCTCGATGGCCTGGGCAAGTATCAGATCTGGCTGATGTTCGAAGGTCAGCAACAGGTGGGCCACGGTGTGGTGCAGATCATCCTCGACGAGGCGCACCTGCTGAACATTACGGTCAAGCCGGAAAACCAGGGCCGTGGCCTGGGGCTGACATTGCTTGAGCATTTGATGTCGATTGCCTACAAGGCCGACGCCCGGGAGTGTTTCCTGGAAGTGCGCGACAGCAATACCGCGGCGTTCAAGCTGTACGAGCGTTATGGTTTCAACGAGATCGGCCGGCGTCGGGATTACTACCCCGCGGTGGGTGGGCGCGAAGATGCGGTGGTCATGGCCTGTACTTTGGTGGATTAAGCCTCAAA
>NZ_JBGCUL010000718.1:0-2364 GCF_054177685.1 Pseudomonas sp. P5_A2_2 | reverse complement strand
GGGGAGCTCAAAGGGCTTGCCCTCACGTTTTGCCGGCTGGTGAGCGTCAGGACCGCGGAGGAAACCGCTGCGCTGACGTCTTTGCTCAGGGATACCTTTGATGTGCCGGTTGTGTGCGCAACGCCAGCGCGCGAAATGTCAGGCGTGCGCAACGGGTATGAGGAGTTTGAGCGGCTGGGTCTGGATCGGTGGCTTGCAATGCTCGGGGGCTTTCATCTGGCGTCAGCTGCGTGTCTGGTGCTCGATTTCGGTACGGCCGTGACTGCTGACTTTATAGCGGCGGATGGAGAGCACCTGGGTGGTTTCATCTGTCCGGGGATGCCGTTGATGCGTAACCAGTTACGCACCCACACTCGCAAAATTCGTTATGGGGATCTGGCGGCCGAGCAGGCACTGGAAAGTCTTGTCCCGGGGCGCGCGACTGTCGAGGCTGTAGAGCGTGGTTGTTTGCTGATGTTGCGCGGCTTCGTGCTGACCCAGCTCGAGTTGGCGCGCAGCTACTGGGGTGAGGACTTTGTCGTATTCCTCACCGGGGGGGATGCGGGCCTGGTTACTGAGGTCGTGCCTCAGGCCAGGGTTGTTCCGGACTTGGTGTTTGTCGGATTGGCCATGGCCTGTCCCTTATCCTGAGGTTTTTATGCGTTGGTTGTTTCTGCTGCTGCTTGTCCTCAATGGCTTCTACTACATCTGGCATCAACAAGAGGCTCCTCTGCGCGCGAAGGATGTCACGCCTTTGAGCCTGTATCGCGGATCTCAACAAGATATCCGCTTGTTGAGCGAAGCGAGTGACGTAGCCAAAGACAAGAGTAAAACTGTCTCGACAGACAATGGCTGCCTTTATCTGGGCGGCTATACGCGCCAGGAGGCCGCGCAGGCGGTTGAGCGACGTTTGAGCGGGATGGAGGTCAAGTATCAGTCCCTGCCGAAAGCTGCGGCAGAAGGGGCGGGGTATTGGGTGCGTATCGCACCGGAAAGCCGGCGTTGGCTGGACGATTTGCAGTTGATAAACCTTTCTAAAGAATTCAATGAGTTAAAACATAAAATAATGCCGTGCGAGGGGGTTGCACCCACCGAATAGTTTGCATAGAATGGCGCCCGCTCCACAGCGAACACCGGAAACGGTTAACGGTGTGAAGTGAGGTCAACGCAGCTAAGCTCAGGTTTTTAATGAGAAAAATGCTTGACAGAAGGCTGGCATGATGTAGAATGCCGGCTCGCTTAGGAGGGGTTCCCGAGCGGCCAAAGGGATCAGACTGTAAATCTGACGTCTACGACTTCGAAGGTTCGAATCCTTCCCCCTCCACCATTTTTAGCGAGAGCTGTAAGCCTCGCGGGTATAGTTTAGTGGTAGAACCTCAGCCTTCCAAGCTGATGATGCGGGTTCGATTCCCGCTACCCGCTCCAAGTTTACAGGTTTTGCACAGTGTTACGCTCTTGTAGCTCAGTTGGTAGAGCACACCCTTGGTAAGGGTGAGGTCAGCGGTTCAAATCCGCTCAAGAGCTCCATATAACAAGGCAGATATGAAAATATCTGCCTTTGTTTTAGGTGGTAGTGGTTGCGCCTGATTGTGTTTCTGAGGGTTGCCGGTGTCGTGAATGCCGGCGTTGCAGCCAGGATTGCCTGGTAAGTGTTGTAAAGTCTTTTTCGGGTCGGCATAATGGTCGGCCTGATTTTGTTTTAGGTCAGTAGCTCAATTGGCAGAGCGACGGTCTCCAAAACCGTAGGTTGGGGGTTCGATTCCCTCCTGACCTGCCAGATTCACTCGGTGTGTCTGGCTTTCTTTTCACAGGATCTTCATAGATGACTCCTAAAGCTGAAGCTCAAGGCTCTCGTTTCGACCTCCTCAAGTGGCTTGTAGTAGTCGCTCTGGTGGTTGTTGGCGTTGTTGGCAATCAGTACTTTTCTACTTCGCCGATCCTGTACCGCGTACTCGCATTGCTTGCTATTGCTGCCGTAGCTGCCTTTGTAGGCTTGCAGACGGTCAAGGGCAAGTCTTTCTTTGTACTGGTTAAGGAAGCACGCACCGAAATTCGTAAAGTCGTTTGGCCAACTCGCCAAGAAACCACGCAGACCACGTTGATCGTTGTGGCTGTTGTCCTGGTTATGGCGTTGCTGTTGTGGGGGCTTGATTCCCTGCTCGGCTGGCTTGTTTCCTTGATCGTCGGCTAAGGGTGTCCCGTGGCTAAGCGTTGGTATGTTGTGCATGCTTACTCCGGTTACGAGAAGCATGTAATGCGCTCGCTGATCGAGCGCGTAAAGCTGGCCGGTATGGAAGATGGCTTCGGCGAGATTCTGGTTCCCACTGAAGAAGTGGTTGAAATGCGCAATGGCCAGAAGCGCAAAAGCGAACGCAAATTCTTCCC
>NZ_JBGCUL010000717.1:0-2366 GCF_054177685.1 Pseudomonas sp. P5_A2_2 | reverse complement strand
CCTTGATGGAGGGGCGAAAGTGTTGCTGAGTGTGTGGTCGATGGCAACCGAAAACCGGGCATTCAATTCGGCTGGAAAATTACCCTTCTCCTGCACCCGCTTCACTGGCTAAGCTCAAGCCTCCCGAATTCCCGCAGAGGTCTCACCATGCCGCAGCAATGGCCAGCCGCCGACATCGCCCGTTTGATCCTCGATGGCTTTGACGATTACCGCGAGCATTTCCGGCAGATTACCGACGGCGCCCGGGCCCGCTTCGAACAGGCCCGGTGGCAAGAGACGCAATCGGCGTCGGCGGCGCGGATCAATCTGTACGAAGAAAAAGTCGGTGAAACCGTGGAGCGACTGCGCACCGCGTTTGACCCAGGCACCCTGGACGTCAGCTGCTGGCCGCTGGTCAAAAGCGCCTACATCAGCCTGATCGACCTGCGCTTCGACGATGAACTGTCCGAGACCTGGTACAACTCGATCTTCTGCGGGCTGTTCAGCCATGACCTGATCAGCGACGGCTGCATGTTCATCCACACCACCCGRCCGAGCCTGCGCCGTGCCCGGGCCGCGCAAACCCGCACCTACAAGCCGCAAGGCCAATTGTCGGCCATGCTCGCCAGCATCTTCGCCGACTACCGCTTCAGTGAGGATTACGCAGATCTGCCCGGTGACCTGAAGCGTCTCGAAGCGCAGTTGCGCGAGAACCTGCCGGATTGGGTGTGCAAGGACCCGGAGCTGAGCGTCGAGCTGTTTTCCTCGGTGCTGTACCGCAATAAAGGCGCGTACCTGGTGGGGCGCATCTACACCGCCGACGAGCAATGGCCGCTGGCGATTCCATTGCTGCACCTCGAAGGGCGCKGCATCCAGATCGATGCGCTGATCACCGACGAGGCGGACGTGTCGATCATCTTCTCGTTCACCCGCTCGTATTTCATGGTGGATGTGCCGGTGCCGGCGGAGTTCATCGGCTTCCTGCGGCGTATCCTGCCGGGCAAACACATTGCCGAGCTGTACACCTCGATCGGCTTCTACAAGCACGGCAAGTCGGAGTTCTACCGGGCACTGATCAATCACCTGGCCAACACCGACGACCAGTTCATCATGGCCCCCGGTGTGCGCGGCATGGTGATGAGCGTGTTCACCCTGCCGGGTTTCAACACCGTGTTCAAAATAATCAAGGACCGTTTCTCGCCGTCGAAAAACGTCGACCGCGCCACGGTGATCGAAAAGTACCGCTTGGTGAAAAGCGTCGACCGCGTCGGGCGCATGGCCGATACCCAGGAATTCGCCGATTTCCGTTTCCCGCTGAGCAAGTTCGATCCTGCGTGCCTGGAGGAACTGCTGGAAGTCGCGCCGTCGACGGTGTCGGTGGAAGGCGACACAGTGCTGATCCGTCACTGTTGGACCGAGCGCCGCATGACCCCGCTGAACCTCTATCTGGAAAACGCCAACGAGGCGCAGGTGCGCGAGGCCCTGGAGGACTACGGGCTGGCGATCAAGCAACTGGCGGCGGCCAACATCTTTCCCGGCGACATGCTGCTGAAGAACTTCGGCGTCACCCGTCACGGTCGTGTGGTGTTCTACGACTATGACGAAATCTGCTTCCTTACCGAGGCCAACTTTCGCCACATCCCGGCACCGCGCACCCCCGAAGACGAAATGGCGTCCGAACCGTGGTACTCGATCGGGCCGCTGGACGTGTTCCCGGAGGAGTTTCCGCCATTCCTGTTTGCCGATTCGGCGCAGCGCCGGTTGTTCGATCAGTTGCACGGCGAGTTGTACAACGCCGATTACTGGAAAAGCCTGCAGGAAGCGATTCGGGCGGGGAAGGTGATTGATGTGTTTCCGTATCGGCGTAAAGGTTTGGACAACGAGTAGTTCTCACCGACGCTATCGCGAGCAAGCTCGCTCCCACACTTGTGGTGCGGTGTGCCCAGATTTTGTGGTCGCTATAGATCCACTGTGGGAGCGAGCCAGCTCGCGATCGGCCGCGCAGCGGCCGTAAAATCTGCGACAATCGGCACCCTTGCGCCACTAGACGACTGAATTGCGTACCCGATGACCGACGAATCGCCCTCCATCGACAAATTGCTGAAAAACCTCGATCACGCCATGCTCGCCGACCGCCACCGGCTGCGGCGGCAGTTGCTTGAGCTGCGCAAGAAACCCGACGAAGCCAGGCTGGGCCAGTGGGTGACGCGGATGCAGGCGTCCTGTGAGCAGGTGCTGGCGCGCAAGGCCAGCCTGCCGGTGATTCGTTACGACGACAGCCTGCCGATTGCCGCCAAGCGCGACGAAATCAAAAAGGYGCTGGAAAAACACCAGGTGTTGATCATCGCCGGTGAAACCGGCTCGGGTAAAACCACCCAGTTGCCGAA
>NZ_JBGCUL010000716.1:0-2367 GCF_054177685.1 Pseudomonas sp. P5_A2_2 | reverse complement strand
TGCTGCGACCTTGCCCGAATCGCTCGCCCGCCCGCCTAAACCCAGCCTTTGCACCAATGGTTTTGTTTAAATTCATGGCACTTTGGACTGATTGAACTACCTTCAAACAATAAGAAGTCATCACGGCTGGATTTTCCACGTTAGCTTCAGTGATCAGACAGCAAATTGGCAAAAGGAGTTACCTCACCATGATCCTGGCAGGCGTTTTCCGGCTCTGTACCTTCATTACCGATTGCTTTCCGAGGGAACCAGGTCGCTCGCTGTCCCGCCAGATCAGCGAAGTGGACCCGCTCGTGTGTAACGCAAGGAATAACGCCAAGGCTATGGATAGCGGGTCTGGCGCATTGGGAGGGGGATAGCCCGATCCCCGTGAAGTGAAGTGATCCGAGACAACTCAGTCCGCCTAAAGACGGCCCATCCAGTGAGGATGTACTTAATGAGCTTTCGTACCGAGCCCGCTTTCAAGCGAATTATCCATGGCCTGTTCTGGATGGGCCTCAGCGTGGATGCGGCTCAGGCCGCGCCGGCCAATTGCCCGCAACTGGACAATTGGCCGACAACCTACGAGGTCGGTCAGGGGCTGCAGAGTGAACTGCGCAGCCCCGTTCCGGTAACGCAACTGGCGGTGGGTGACCCGAAAATTGCCGACGTGCAACCCAGCGGCAGCAGCGCGTTCATACTCACGGGCCTTGCACCGGGGACCACCAGCCTAATGGTCTGGACCGCCTGTTCGAAAACGCCGCGCCAAAGCATGGTGTTCGTCAAGGGTAAAGCCACGTCGGCGCTGACCAGCGTGCCGTCGGTGCCTTCCGACGACCCGCTGCTGCCGAGCCAGGTGCAGACCGATATCCGCTTCGTTGAAGTCAGCCGGACCAAGCTCAAGGAAGCTTCCGCCTCGATTTTCGGCGTCCGCGGCAACTTCCTGTTCGGTTCGCCGAGAACCTTGCCCACCATCGGCGGTATTGTTTCGCCGGTGATACCGGTGAGAAACGACCAGTTCAACCTCGCTTTTGCTACCGGCAATACCCTGGTGGCGCTCAACGCGCTGGAAGGCAGCGGTTTCGCCTACACCCTGGCACGGCCAAGCCTGGTAGCGCTCAGCGGGCAGAGTGCGAGCTTCCTGGCCGGCGGTGAAATACCGATTCCGGTGCCCAGTTCCGGCAGCGATAACGTGTCCATCGAGTACAAGGAATTCGGTATCCGCCTGACCCTGACGCCGACCATCATCGGGAAAAACCGTATCGCGCTGAAGGTGGCGCCGGAAGTCAGTGAACTGGACTTCACCAACGCCGTGAGCATCGCCGGCACGATAGTCCCGGCCTTGACCGTGCGCCGTACCGATACCAGCATTTCCCTGGYCGACGGCGAAAGCTTCGTCATCAGCGGCCTGATCAGCACCCACAACGATTCCCAGGTGAACAAGTTTCCGGGGCTGGGCGATATCCCCATTCTGGGCGCGTTTTTCCGCGACAACACCATCAACCGTGAAGAGCGCGAACTGCTGATGATCGTCACCCCGCATCTGGTCCAGCCACTGGCGGCCAATGCACAACTGCCGTCATTGCCTGGTGAGCAGCTGCGCAATTACGACCCGAACTTCTACCGCATGTTTTTCCTGGAAAATGGCGACTTCGACAGTCGCAGCGGGCTCTCGCAATGAACCGGAGCCTGAACCAGACGGGCCTCGCCCTCACGCCTGACGGTGACTTTGCACGCYTGCCGGGCCAGCCTTATTGCCATTGGCCAGGCGTTCAACCTGTTGTAGCCAGGGGACCTTCGATGAAAGCAGTCATTGCAATAGCGGCGACATTAATGCTCGCAGGTTGTGCCAGCAACGGCCTGTCTTCGCGACCGGCCAGCTGTGCCAAGCCCGATTCGGAGCAAGAACTGGCCCTGAACCTGGCCGACAGCATGGCCGACGAAGGCCGTTTGTATGCCAGCCTGGCGAATCTGGAAGGAATGCCCGATAACCTGGTGCAGGTTCGCCTGCGCAAGGCTCGGGTGCTGCGCTTGATGGGGCGTAGCGGCGACGCGCAGCCCTTGTACGAAAGCTTGCTCGGCACCTGTCTGGCAGCTGAAGGGGAACTTGGCCTGGGCCAACTGGCCGCCGCCAAAAATGATAACGCCAGCGCTGCCACTCACCTTGAGCGTGCGGTGCAGATGGCCCCCACCGACGACAGGATGCGCAATGACCTGGGGGTCGTCTATCTCAATCAGCACCGGATCCCTGAAGCACGTTTTGAGTTCATGACCGCCATGGAGCTCAAGCAGGCAAACACACTGGCGGCACTCAATATGGTGACGCTGCTGATCTACCAGGATAACTGGAAATCGGCTGCMGAACTCGTGACCCGCGCCGACTTGAGC
>NZ_JBGCUL010000715.1:0-2368 GCF_054177685.1 Pseudomonas sp. P5_A2_2 | reverse complement strand
ACACTGGCCTTTCCGGTGCCGTGTCCCTGGAACTCGCCGATGGCCGCACCCTCGATCTGGGCCGTGACACCCAGTGGAGCGCTGACGCCCCGGACTCCGGCACTGATCTGGCAGCCGCCACTGCGCAAGCCGCGCCATCGGTAGAAGAGCTGCAACAAGCCATTGTCGCCGGTGCCGACCCGACCAAAGACCTTGAAGCCACCGCTGCGGGGCCGACGGCGGCAGGTTCTGCTGGTGCCGTCGGTGGCGGTCACAGCTTCGTGGTTCTCGACGCCACCGCTGGACGCGTCGATCCGACCGTTGGCTTCCCGACCGCAGGTATCAACTCTGCCGGGCAAACGGCCCTGGAAATCCCGAGTGGCCAGACCACCAATGCCAACGCCAACGCCAACGCCAATACCCCGAGTGAATCAGTCCTCAGCCTCAGTGCCACGCCGAGCATCACCGAGGCCGGGGGCGTGCTGGTGTACACCGCAACCCTGACCCAGGCACCGCTGACCGACCTGACTGTCACGTTGTCCAACGGCGCCGTGATCGTGATTCCCGCGGGCGCGACCACCGGCAACGTCAACGTGCCATTGGCTGCGAACGACACTGTTTATAACGACGCGACCCAGATCGAAGTAACGGTCACCGGCACCAGCGGCGGCAGCGGTATCACCGTGACGCCGCCGACTACCCCGGCCGTGACCCWGGTCACCGATACCGTCGACTCCACCACGGTCACCCTGACGGCCGGCAATACCGTCACCGAAGGCGGGCAGATCACCTACACCGCCACCCTGAGCAACCCGGCCGGCACGCCGATGACCGTGACCTTGAGCAACGGCTCGGTCATCACCATCGAAGCGGGCAAGACCAGCGGTAGCGTCGTGGTCGAGACCCCGGCCAATGACGTTTATGTCAATGGCARCACCGTCAGCACCACCATCACCGGYACCACCGGCGGCAACTTCGAAAAYCTGGTGCCGAACACCSCGCCRGCCGTGACCACCATCACCGATTCCGTGGACAGCACCGGACTGAGCCTGACGGCCACCGGCAACATCACCGAAGGMGGSCAGATCACCTAYACCGCTACCCTGACCAACCCGACGCAAACACCGGTGACCGTGACCTTGAGCAACGGCTCGGTCATCACCATCGAAGCKGGCMAGACCASCGGYAGCRTCGTGGTCGARACCCCGGCCAATGACGTYTATGTSAACGGCARCACCGTCAGCACCACCATCACCGGCACCACGGGCGGCAACTTCGAGAACCTGGTGCCCAACACCACGCCGGCCGTGACCACCATCACCGATTCCGTGGACACCACCGGGCTGAGCCTGACGGCCACCGGCAACATCACCGAAGGCGGGCAGATCACCTACACCGCCACCCTGAGCAATCCAGCCGGCACGCCGATGACTGTGACCTTGAGCAACGGCTCGGTCATTACCATCGAAGCCGGCCAGACCTCCGGCAGCGTCAACGTGCCGACCCCGGCCAATGATGTTTATGCCAACGGCAGCACCGTCAGCACCACCATCACCGGTACCACGGGCGGCAACTTCGAGAACCTGGTGCCGAGTAAAGAGCCGGCAGTAACGTCCATCACTGACTCGATCGACACCACCACCGTGACSCTGAGCGCSACRCCGAGCGTGGACGAGAACGGCACC
Source organism: Pseudomonas sp. P5_A2_2 (assembly GCF_054177685.1). Lineage (NCBI taxonomy): Bacteria > Pseudomonadati > Pseudomonadota > Gammaproteobacteria > Pseudomonadales > Pseudomonadaceae > Pseudomonas > Pseudomonas sp. P5_A2_2. The sequence goes on along the minus strand of NZ_JBGCUL010000715.1, from coordinate 704 downwards.
ATCACCTACACCGCGACGCTGACCGACAAGAACGGCGCCCCGGTGACCGCGCARAACGGTCCRGTCACCGTMACGCTGGACAGCGGCAAGGTCATCACCATCGCCGAAGGCCAGRGCGCCGGYWSCTTGCCRGTGAGCGTSGGCAACGACGTSTACCAAGGGCCGACCACGGTSACCGAATCCATCAAGGACGCGGTGGGYGGCAACCTGGAACAGGTGTCGCCAAACACCACGCCAGTGACCACCACGGTCAATGACGTCAATGACAGCACCACCGTGACCCTGAGCGCGACGCCGAGCGTGGACGAAAACGGCACCATCACCTATACCGCGACCCTGACCGATGCCCAAGGCCAACCGGTCACCGCGCAGAACGGTCCAGTGACCGTGACGCTGGACAGCGGCAAGGTCATCACCATCGCCGAAGGCCAGAGTTCCGGTAGTTTGCCGGTCACCGTGGGCAACGACGCCTACCAAGGGCCGACCACGGTCACCGAATCCATCAAGGATGCGGTGGGTGGCAACCTGGAAGCCATCAACCCAGTGAAAACCCCGGTCAGCACCACGGTCAATGACGTCAACGACACCACCACGGTGACCTTGACCGCGACGCCGAGCGTGGACGAGAACGGCACCATCACCTACACCGCCACGCTGACCGACAAGAACGGCGCCCCGGTGACCGCACAGAACGGTCCAGTGAC
>NZ_JBGCUL010000714.1:0-2370 GCF_054177685.1 Pseudomonas sp. P5_A2_2 | reverse complement strand
GAGAAAGCCGGCGCCCTGGTGGTGCGCTACTCCTCGCAAAATGAAGCCTTCCTCGATTTGGCGGCGGGTCGCCTGGACGCCACGCTTGCAGACATCGTCAACACCGATGAGAGCTTTATCAAAACACCATTGGGTAAGGGTTTCGCGCTGACAGGGCCGGACATCAATGACCCGAAATACTTCGGCAGAGGTGCCGGGATCGCGGTGCGTAAAGGCGACAGCGCGAACGTCGCACGCCTGAGTGCAGCGATTGACGCGATCCGCGCCAATGGCAAGTACCAGCAAGTGATGGGTAAATACTTCGCCTTCGATATCTATGGCGAATAAGCCTTCATCCGAAACCCTGGCGCCGGCCCCTTGCGGGCGCCGCTTTTGGCTTGTCTCGTGCGCCTCCCTGCGCTCGCTTGAGGAATTTCATCATGCTTCACGGCTACGGATCGAGCATTCTCGATGGCGCCTGGCTGACCATTAATCTGGCCCTGACCTCCATGACCATGGCCATTTCCCTGGGACTGATCGGCGCAGCCTTTCGTTTGTCGCCGTTCAAATGGCTGGCGGTGCTGGGCGAAGGTTATACAACCCTGATTCGCGGTATTCCTGACCTGGTGTTGATCCTGCTGATCTTCTACGGCGGCCAGGATCTGATGAACCGCATTGCCCTCGCACTCGGTTACACCCGGTACATCGACATCAATCCCTTCATCGCCGGTGTCTGCACCATGGGCTTCATTTTTGGTGCCTATCTCTCGGAGACTTTTCGTGGTGCCTTCATGGCGATCCCTAAAGGTCAGGGTGAGGCTGGCGCGGCCTACGGCATGAGTGGCGCTCAGGTGTTCTGGCGGATTCTGGTGCCRCAGATGATTCGTTTCGCCATTCCCGGGTTCACCAATAACTGGTTGGTGCTCACCAAATCCACCGCGCTGATCTCGGTAATCGGTTTGCAGGACATGATGTTCAAAGCCAAAAACGCAGCGGACGCCACCCATGAGCCGTTCACGTTTTTCCTCGCGGTTGCCGCGCTCTACTTGATGCTGACCAGCGTGTCGTTGCTGGTGCTGCGCTATCTGGAAAAACACTACTCGGTCGGCATCAAAGCCGCCGAACTGTGACTGGGAGCCCCCCATGATTCTCGACTACAACCTGATATGGGAAAACCTGCCGCTGTATTTCAACGGCGCTTTGGTGACCCTGAAAGTGCTGCTGATTTCCCTGGCCGTTGGTCTGGTGCTTGCGGTTCCCATAGCGCTGATGCGCGTATCCCGATCACCACTGATCAACTTCCCGGCCTGGCTCTACACCTATGTGATTCGCGGCACCCCGATGCTGGTGCAATTGTTCCTGATCTATTACGGGTTGGCGCAGTTCGAAGCGGTACGTCAAAGCGTGCTCTGGCCTTACCTGTCCAGCGCGACCTTTTGTGCCTGCCTGGCCTTCGCAATCAATACCAGCGCCTATAGCGCGGAACTCCTGGCCGGCAGTTTGAAGGCCACGGCCCACGGCGAGATCGAAGCCGCCAAAGCAGTGGGCATGTCGCGCCTGACCTTGTACCGCCGCATCCTCCTGCCGTCGGCCTTGCGCCGGGCGCTGCCGCAGTACAGCAACGAAGTGCTGATGTTGCTGCAGACCACCAGTCTGGCGTCCATCGTCACGCTGGTGGATATCACCGGAGCCGCGCGAACCGTCAGTTCGCGCTTCTATCTGCCGTTCGAGGCATTCATCACTGCCGGCCTCATCGACCTGGCCCTGACCTTCATCCTGGTTCGTCTGTTCAAGCTGGCTGAGCGCCGTTGGCTGGCCTATCTGGCACCGCGCAAGCACTAAGGAGCGTTATGAAGCACATTCAATACCTTTTGCCGTGGAGTGCCTCGGGCACGGAACGAAAGTTGTCGCTGTTTCGTTTTGGCAGCGGGCAACGCAAGGCCTACATCCAGGCTTCCCTGCATGCCGACGAACTGCCGGGAATGCGCGTTGCCGTCGAACTCAAGCGCAGTCTGCAAGAACTGGAAGATCAAGGTCGCCTGACCGGGGTGATCGAACTGGTGCCGATGGCCAATCCGATTGGTATCGCACAGATGTTCCAGGCCACCCATCAGGGGCGCTTTGAATTCTCCAGCGGGAAGAATTTCAATCGCGACTTCCCGGAGCTCGCCGAAGCCGTGGAGCCGATGCTGGAAGGTCAACTGGGCGACGATGCCAATGCCAACATCGCACTGATCCGCCGCGCCATGAGCGACGCCTTCACCAACATGCCGGCACCGACATCGGAACTCGATGGCTTGCGGCGCCTGTTGCTGCAGCATGCCTGTGATGCCGATGTGGTGCTGGACCTGCACTGCGACTTCGAGTCGATCATGCTGCTGTATGACATGC
>NZ_JBGCUL010000713.1:0-2377 GCF_054177685.1 Pseudomonas sp. P5_A2_2 | reverse complement strand
GGGCGATGCGACCATCAACGGTCATCGCTGCAAGACCAACACCGCATCGAACACCGCCTACCGTGGGTTCGGCGGCCCGCAAGGCATGGTCGCCATCGAAGAAGTGATGGACGCCATCGCCCGGCACCTGGCCCTGGATCCGTTGGCGGTGCGCAAGGCCAACTACTACGGCAAGACCGAGCGCAACGTCACCCACTACTACCAGACTGTCGAGCACAACATGCTCGAAGAGATGACCGCGGAACTTGAAGAAAGCAGCCAGTACGCCGAGCGTCGCGAAGCGATCCGTCGCTACAACGCCAACAGCCCGATCCTGAAAAAAGGCCTGGCGCTGACCCCGGTGAAATTCGGCATTTCCTTCACCGCGAGTTTCCTCAACCAGGCAGGAGCACTGGTGCACGTCTACACCGACGGCAGCATCCACCTCAACCACGGCGGCACCGAAATGGGCCAGGGCCTGAACACCAAGGTCGCGCAGGTCGTGGCCGAAGTGTTCCAGGTGGAAATGGACCGCGTGCAGATCACCGCGACCAACACCGACAAAGTGCCGAACACCTCGCCGACCGCCGCTTCCAGCGGTGCCGACCTGAACGGCAAGGCCGCGCAGAACGCTGCCGAAACCATCAAGCAACGCTTGGTGGAATTCGCCGCTCGCCAATACAAGGTCAGCGAAGAAGACGTGGAATTCCACAACGGCCACGTGCGGGTTCGCGATCACATCCTGACCTTCGAAGCACTGATTCAGCAGGCGTATTTCGCCCAGGTGTCGCTGTCGAGCACCGGCTTCTACAAGACCCCGAAAATCTACTACGACCGCAGCCAGGCCCGTGGCCGGCCGTTCTACTACTTCGCCTTCGGCGCGGCGTGCTGCGAAGTGCTGGTCGATACCCTGACCGGCGAATACAAGATGCTGCGCACCGATATCCTCCACGACGTCGGCGCCTCGCTGAACCCGGCCATCGACATCGGTCAGGTCGAGGGCGGTTTCATCCAGGGCATGGGCTGGCTGACCATGGAAGAGCTGGTGTGGAACAACAAGGGCAAGCTGATGACCAATGGCCCGGCCAGCTACAAGATCCCGGCCGTGGCGGACATGCCGCTGGACCTGCGGGTGAAGCTGGTGGAAAACCGCAAGAACCCGGAAGACACGGTGTTCCATTCCAAGGCTGTGGGCGAGCCGCCGTTCATGCTCGGCATTGCCTCGTGGTGTGCGATCAAGGACGCGGTGGCAAGCCTGGGCGATTACAAGCATCAACCGAAAATCGACGCACCGGCGACTCCGGAGCGGGTGTTGTGGGGTTGTGAGCAGATGCGCCAGTTGAAGGCGGCGAAGGCTGTCGAAGCCGAGACCGAGTTGGCTTCGCTCTAAGACCGAGGTGCGGCTATCGCGAGCAAGCTCGCTCCCACAGGGTTATGTGCTGACTGATGGACCTGTACAAATCCAATGTGGGAGCGAGCTTGCTCGCGATGGCGGACTAACAGACACACAGATGTCGAGGTGAACATGTACAACTGGATCGACGCCCTCGCCGACCTGCAAAACCGGGGTGAGCCCTGCGTGCTGGTCACTATCATCGAAGAGCTCGGCTCGACGCCGCGCAACGCTGGCTCGAAGATGGTCATCAGCGCGAACCAGAGCTTCGACACCATCGGTGGCGGGCACCTGGAATACAAGGCCATGAAGATCGCCCGCGAGATGCTCGCCAGCGGCAAGCAGGACACGCATCTGGAGCGCTTCAGCCTCGGCGCCAGCCTGGGCCAATGCTGCGGTGGTGCGACGGTATTGCTGTTCGAACCGATGGGCCAGGTGCAGGCGCAGATCGCCGTGTTCGGTGYCGGCCACGTGGGCCGCGCACTGGTGCCACTGCTCGCTGGCCTGCCCTGCCGGGTGCGCTGGATCGACTCGCGGGAGGAAGAATTCCCCGAGCAGATCCCCCACGGTGTGCGCAAGATCGTCAGCGAAGAACCGGTGGATGAAATCGATGACCTGCCCGCCGGCAGCTATTGCATCGTGATGACCCACAACCATCAACTCGACCTCGAACTGACCGCTGCGATCCTCAAGCGCAACGACTTYGCCTACTTCGGTCTGATCGGCTCGAAGACCAAACGCGTGAAGTTCGAACATCGCCTGCGCGACCGCGGTTTCGACAGCAGCGTTGTGCAACGCATGCGCTGCCCGATGGGCATCGGCGAAGTCAAAGGCAAATTGCCTGTGGAAATCGCCATCTCCATCGCCGGCGAAATCATCGCCACCTATAACGCGAACTTCGGGCAGCACACCGCCAGCGCCGGATCGATTGCCAAACTGCTGCCTGCGTCACGCCGCAGCCAAGCGTCGAACTAAAGAGCCACCATTTGAGAACGCCCATGCCAC
>NZ_JBGCUL010000712.1:0-2382 GCF_054177685.1 Pseudomonas sp. P5_A2_2 | reverse complement strand
CTCTGGCAGCAAGCTGGGATCTTCGATCTCTTCCTTGGACAACGAGCGGCGCGAAAGATCTGGAAGCTGAACACTCTTGTAGCCCGTCCCACCTTTTTGCCCGGGCGCTTTGCGACGCAATGCTTTGCGGTATTTCAAAAGCTCCTTGTTCCGCCCGTACCAAAGCAAGTAGTCGAAGGTTGGGCCGAGGTAGTCGCCAGTCGAACTTGAGGTCTTTGCGAAGACGATGGTGTCAATTGCATTGACGCTACCAAACACTTCATCTAGGACCGCACGCACACGGTGGACGTTCTCAGCCCCAATCTGAACGAATATTGATCCGCTGTCCGTGAGCAAGTCGCGCGAGACCAAAAGCCGATCTCGCAAGTAAGTCAGGTACGAGTGAACGCCGTCGCGCCATGTATCCCGGAAGGCCTTGACCTGTTCCGGCTCGCGCGTAATGTGCTTGGCGTTGCCGTCTGACACGTCGCGGCTCGTCGTGCTCCACTGAAAGTTCGAGTTGAACGTAATGCCGTAGGGGGGATCGAAATAGATGCACTGCACTTTGCCACGCAGCCCTTCGCGTTCGGCCAGCGAGGCCATCACCTGCAGTGAATCACCTAGGATCATGCGGTTTGACCAGTTCTGATCGTGCGCATAGAACTCGGTCTTGTCGGCGTCGTGCGGCACGCCGTTAAAGTCGGCGAACAGGTCGGGCGTCAATTCGCCATCGGCATGCTGGCGCTCCTTGGTTTCACGCTGCAGGTCGTCGATTAACGCCTTGGCATGCACCTTTTCCTGGATGTACAGTGGCGGTGCGTGCACCACCAGGTCGCTCCAGTCTTGCCGGTCCTTGCCGCGCCACACCAGTTGCGGATCCAGGTCGGGGTTGCGGGCCTGTTTTTCCTCGGCCAGTGTCTGCCCAATGTTGCGCGGGTACTTCACCTCCACCGGCGCGAGCTTCTGCTTCTCTAGCACCGACTGATATTCGGCGGTGGGAATGTTCTTGCGCTTGGCTTCGTCGTGCTTGATCGATACGACCGTCTTGCCGTCGCTTGCACCAGTGTTCTTCTTCGTTGCCATCAATGCTCCCTCAGGCTTTCGGCGCGTTCACGAACATGTTGCAGCCGACGTGAGCCACTTCCAGAACCTCGCCGCATGAGTGGAGGTGGTCCGTTTGAAACGACCACTTCAGCGCGAGATCGCTCGCGGGCTTCTGCTGTTGGTGCGGCAATTCTTCGTCCATGCGCTCGCGCAACTTCTTGAACAGGCCGGCGATGTCAGCCGTCCTCACGTAGGAGATCACTAGACCCCTCGTTTCACGGCCTGTGGTGTATTTGCTCAGAAGTTGCTCCACCCCCTTCAGGTGCCAGCCAGTGCCATCCCATACCTTCGCCTCCCCCAGCTTCTTTCGCATCGGCATACAGTGGTCGGCGACGATCGTGATGTCCACATGGCCGTTGGAGTTGGCTTCCTGCATGACTGAGAAGCCCGGGATACTCAATGCCTGTGCGAGCACTGCGGTCAGCCCCTCCTCCTTCAACTGGGCGTAGTTTTTGGAGTTGGCCTCTAGTCCGTTCAAGGCGCGCTCAAGGATTGGCAGAAAGGCAGACTCGAACTCGTCCAATGAGTTGGCAGTCAACAGGGACACATACTCAGGTGCCTTCTGTTGAATCCTCTCCATCAGGGCCAGGAACGATTCGTTTTTGTTCATGTGCTTGCCTTCACCGGGACCACCTCCCAGGACACTTTGATGCCAGAGGCCCACGCGCGCCAGCCGTCGTGACTCAGCGGCCTTTCGGACAATCGCTGCCGCAACTGCCTAAACACCTCCTCGCGCGACAAGGATGCATGACCGTCTCCGGTCTCGAATCGCAGCGTCAGGAGCCCCGGTTCATCGCCTGTGAGCATCGAGAAAACCGAGAACGCCTCGTCCGCAGTACGCCCGCTGGTGACGGCGATGGCATCCAGGTCGGGCAGCGTCAGGCGGCGCGACTTGCGTCCGCCGACTAGCGTCCAGAGTGCCTCAACAATTTGGGCGACCCAGGGCTGCGCTCGGACGGACGCTGATAAGCGCACCAGTGACCGATTCATGGGCACTGTCCAAGGTGTAAATGAGGCGCCTCTGGCGCACTCAATCATTTCCGCGAAAGTTGCTTCGACGACCTCTCCGAAGTCCTTCTCCATGGCGTAGACATYGGTGAATTCGGCAAACGCCCAGCGGCCGTACTGGCCCAGCCGGTTGACGCCCGGGACCCAGTATGTCTGCATGGTGTTTTTCTTCTCTTTGGCATCTTCGCCGCGGTAGCCCTTGATCTCGACGATCAGGTTCAGCAGGTCCTTCGCGCCATGCCCGTCGTCCACATGGACGATGAAATCGGGCCGGTACGCGCGCGTCTGGGC
>NZ_JBGCUL010000711.1:0-2382 GCF_054177685.1 Pseudomonas sp. P5_A2_2 | reverse complement strand
GGCGCCATCGTGGCCAAGTGGGATCCGCACACTCACCCGATCGTTACCGAAATGAAAGGTACCGTGACCTACGTGGGCATGGAAGAAGGCATCACGATCAAGCGTCAGACTGACGAATTGACCGGTATGACCAACATTGAAGTACTCGACGCCAAAGATCGTCCAGCTGCCGGTAAGGACATCCGTCCTGCCGTGAAGATGGTCGACGACAACGGCAAGGATCTGTTGCTGCCAGGCACTGACGTTATCGCTCAGTACTTCCTGCCAGCCAACGCCCTGGTTGGTGTAGCGGATGGTGCGAAGATCGCGATCGGTGATGTTATCGCTCGTATCCCGCAAGAGACTTCGAAGACTCGCGACATCACCGGTGGTCTGCCGCGTGTTGCCGACTTGTTCGAAGCCCGTCGTCCGAAAGAAGCGTCGATTCTGGCTGAAGTCAGCGGCACCATCGCGTTCGGTAAAGAGACCAAAGGCAAGCGCCGTCTGGTTATTACCCCGAACGACGGTACCGATCCGTACGAAGAGCTGATTCCGAAGTGGCGTCACCTGAACGTGTTCGAAGGCGAACAGGTAAACCGCGGCGAAGTTATCTCCGACGGTCCGAGCGATCCACACGACATCCTGCGTCTGCTGGGTGTGAGTGCGCTGGCCAAGTACATCGTCAACGAGATCCAGGACGTTTACCGTCTGCAAGGCGTGAAGATCAACGACAAGCACATCGAGACCATCCTGCGTCAGATGCTGCGTAAAGTTGAGATCGCTGAATCCGGCGATTCCAGTTTCATCAAGGGCGACCAGATGGAATTGACTCACGTACTGGTAGAGAACGAGCGTCTGAGCGGCGAAGACAAGTTTGTCTCCAAGTTCACTCGCGTTCTGCTGGGTATCACCAAGGCGTCGTTGTCCACCRAATCGTTCATCTCGGCGGCTTCCTTCCAGGAAACCACTCGCGTACTGACCGAGGCGGCGGTAACCGGCAAGCGCGATTACCTGCGCGGCCTGAAAGAAAACGTGGTCGTGGGTCGTCTGATCCCGGCTGGTACCGGCCTGGCTTATCACAGCGAGCGTAAGCGCCGCCGTGATGCAGACAAGCCGTTGCGCGTAAGCGCCAGTGAAGTGGAAGCTGCACTGACCGAAGCGCTGAACTCGAGCGGTAACTGAGTTCTGCGGTAAATGAGTGTGAGGCCCTGGTCACTCCGTTCATCGAATCGAGACAATTTGTCGAGATTGGATGAGCGGGGAGGGCGGGGCCTTGCCTTGACTGGGGACAAGATCCTCTTTAGACTCTTGTACCCCTAAATTTGGCGGGAACTCGTTCCTGCCATTTTGCTTTTCTTGCAAGACAATAGCGTCGCAAGACAACAGTGGAGCTAGTAGATGGCAACTATCAACCAGCTGGTACGTCAGCCGCGTAAGCGTATCGTCGAGAAATCCGACGTGCCTGCGCTGCAGAACTGCCCGCAACGCCGTGGCGTGTGCACCCGTGTGTACACCACCACGCCGAAAAAACCTAACTCGGCACTGCGTAAAGTATGCCGTGTGCGCCTGACCAACGGTTTCGAGGTTTCCTCGTACATCGGCGGTGAAGGCCACAACCTGCAAGAGCACAGCGTGGTACTGATCCGCGGCGGTCGTGTAAAAGACTTGCCAGGTGTTCGTTACCACACCGTTCGCGGTTCGTTGGATACTTCCGGTGTTAAAGGTCGTAACCAGGGTCGTTCGAAGTACGGTACCAAGCGTCCGAAGTAATCGGCCGTTTTGCAGTTTTTCATTTTATTGAGTCGATAAGAGTAAGGTCGGGCACGCATCCATAGGAGCTGTCCCGGGCTAACCTGAAGACCGTTTGAGGGCTTATCAATGCCAAGACGTCGCGTAGCAGCCAAGCGTGAGATTCTGGACGATCCGAAATACGGAAGCCAAATCCTCGCCAAATTCATGAACCACGTAATGGAAAGCGGCAAGAAAGCCGTTGCCGAGCGTATCGTTTATGGTGCCCTGGATACCGTGAAGGCTCGTAAGGCCGGCACCGATCCCCTGGAACTCTTCGAAAAAGCACTCGACGCCATCGCTCCGCTGGTCGAAGTGAAGTCGCGCCGCGTTGGTGGTGCTACTTACCAGGTTCCGGTCGAGGTTCGTCCTTCCCGTCGTAACGCTCTGGCAATGCGCTGGTTGGTAGACTAYGCCCGCAAGCGCGGCGAGAAGTCTATGGCTCTGCGTTTGGCTGGCGAACTGTTGGACGCTGCTGAAGGTAAAGGTGCTGCAGTTAAGAAGCGTGAAGACGTTCACCGTATGGCTGAAGCCAACAAGGCTTTCTCGCACTACCGCTTCTAATTTTAGCGTCACTAATTTTGCGAGGGCTTTATGGCTCGTACAACACCGATT
>NZ_JBGCUL010000710.1:0-2384 GCF_054177685.1 Pseudomonas sp. P5_A2_2 | reverse complement strand
GCACTTCGGCATCCACGCCGTTGCTCAAGGTCAGCGCCTGTTCATCACGAACCCGCACACCGTCACCTTCCTGCAACAACACACCGTTGAGTTCGACGCTGCCYCGGGCCACGTGCACATAGGCGTAGCGGTTGGCGGCGAGTTCCAGGGTGGCGCTTTCCTTGCCGTCGATCAGGCCGGCATACACCCGTGCATCCTGACGCACCTTCAACGAACCCTTGGCACCGTCCGGCGAGATGATCAGTTGCAGGCGCCCGCGTTTTTTCTGGGTGCTGAAGTGCTCTTGCTGATAACGCGGTTTGGCGCCACTGACGTCGGGCACGATCCAGATCTGCAGAAAGTGCACCGGCCGGGTGCTGGAGTGGTTGAACTCACTGTGGGCCACGCCGCTGCCTGCGCTCATCAGTTGCACGTCGCCGGGGCGGATCACCGAACCGGTGCCCAGTGTGTCCTTGTGTTCCAGGGCACCTTCAAGCACATAGGAGAAAATCTCCATGTCGCGGTGCGGGTGCTGGCCGAAGCCTTTACCGGCGGCGACGCGGTCGTCGTTGATCACCAACAGGTCGGAAAAACCCTGCTCTTTCGGGTTGCGATAACTGGCGAAGGAAAAGGTATGGAACGACTTCAACCAGCCGTGATTGGCCAGGCCACGATCCGAGGCTTTGCGAAGAGTCAGCATGATCAAATCTCCTTTCAAGACGTGAATTCGTCCGAGTGAGGAGAAGGTTAATGTTTATCTAAGGATGCAATAAGTAGATGAAAATTGTAATACTGTCTCTTTAAGGTTGACAGTATTCGGGCGCGAATAAGCTATTCTTTTCCGACGTTTGACCTGTGTTTGGTCATAATGCACACATCCCTGATACCGGGCGCAAACTCTGTGGGAGCGAGCCTGCTCGCGAAGGCGTAGTGTCAGTCGCTATCAACTTTGGCTGATACACCGCTTTCGCGAGCAGGCTCGCTCCTACAAGGGGCTGGCGCTCGGCGACCGACCTTCTATGATCCCAGTGAATTCCAATCCATGAAAACCGTGGCAATGGTGCTGTTTCCCGACTTTCTCCTGCTCGACATGGCCGGGCCCATGGAAGTGTTTTCCATCGCCAATCGTTATCTGAAACCCGACGATCACTATGTGTTGTCGACCATCGGCACCGAGCACGGCGCGCTGCGGGCGTCCAACGGGGTGAGCGTGCATGCCGACCGGCACATCGATCAGGCCTGCGAGGGTTTTGATTTGCTGCTGGTGCCCGGTGGTCCCGGTGCCTACAACGAAAGGCATCCGCCGTTGCTCGACTGGCTCAGGCACAACGTCAGCCGGTCCGCTGGTTATGGTTCCATCTGCACCGGGGCGTTCGTGCTGGGGCATGCGGGTTTGCTCGACGGCTATCGCGTTACCACCCACTGGCACTACACCGAGCGGCTGATCAAGGGCTTTCCGAAGGCGACCGTCGAGACCGATCAGATCTTCGTCCAGGACCGCAACCTGATCACTTCCGGTGGTGTCACCGCCGGGATCGACCTGGCCTTGGCGGTGGTGGCCCGGGACCATGGCAAAAAAGTCGCCCAGGACGTGGCCAAGGTGTTGCTGGTGGTGATGAAGCGCCAGGGCGGACAGGCGCAGTTCAGCCCGTTGATGGCGGCGGTGGCGCCTCATGAAACGGCGATTACCCGGGTGCAGAACCATGTGCTTGAACATCTCGATGAAACCTATAGCATCGAGCGCATGGCGGGTCTGGCCAACATGAGCCCGCGTCACTTCGCCAGGGTGTTCGCCCGGGAAGTGAACATGACGCCGATGGAGTTTCTGCAAAGCGCGCGCATCGATTGCGCCAGGAACCTGCTGGAAACCACCGAGTTGCCGCTCAAGACCGTGGCGTTCAAAAGTGGCTTCGGCAGTGTGCGGCACATGCGTTTTCTGTTCAGTGAAAAGCTCGGCCTGACCCCGGCCCAATACCGCGAGCAGTTCAGCTAGCGCGTATGTCCGTCGTGCGCACCGCAATGGCCGTGACGCTCCCTCCGCGGCAGTTGTACCGTCACCGAGGCCTGCCAAGATACCGCTGAACTCATTGCAAGGACGGTGCGGAGCCTGGGCTGGAAGCCAGGTTTCCAGCGGGTGACTGCCCATGAACAGCCTCAGAGATATAAACAGCGAAGCGGTGCTGCAATTCGGGCCCTATGCTTTCCACCTCAGTCAGCGACTGGTGCTGGAGGGCGATCGACCGCTGCGCCTGGGTGGCCGCGCCCTTGACGTGTTGCAGGTGCTGGTCGAGCACGCAGGTTCAGTGGTCAGCAAGGAAGAGTTGATTGCGCAGGTCTGGCCGCGCTCCGTGGTCGAAGAGATCAACCTGCGGGTACACATTGCCGCCCTGCGTCGTGCCCTGGGC
>NZ_JBGCUL010000017.1:0-26053 GCF_054177685.1 Pseudomonas sp. P5_A2_2 | reverse complement strand
GATGTCACTCAATAATGGGAGAAGCTTTCCAACTCGCACTGGACTCCGTGCCCTTTCTGCTCAAGGGCGCGTACTACACGGTGATCCTCAGCCTGGGCGGGATGTTCTTCGGTCTGGTGATGGGGTTCGGCCTGGCGCTGATGCGCCTGTCGCGCTTCAAACTGGTCAGCTGGATCGCCCGCATGTACGTGTCGTTCTTTCGCGGCACGCCGTTGCTGGTGCAACTGTTTGTAATCTATTACGGCTTGCCGCAATTGGGTCTGGAACTCGATCCGCTGCCGGCGGCCCTGATCGGCTTCTCGCTGAACATGGCCGCCTACGCCTGTGAAATCCTGCGTGCCGCGATCAGCTCCATCGAGCGCGGCCAGTGGGAGGCGGCTGCCAGTATCGGCATGACCCGCGCGCAGACCCTGCGCCGGGCCATCCTGCCGCAGGCGATGCGCACCGCATTGCCGCCGCTGGGCAACAGCTTCATTTCGCTGGTCAAGGACACCGCGCTGGCCGCCACCATCCAGGTGCCGGAACTGTTCCGTCAGGCGCAGCTGATCACCGCTCGCACCTTCGAAATCTTCACCATGTATCTTGCCGCCGCACTGATCTACTGGGTCCTGGCCACGGTGCTTTCGCACCTGCAGAACCAGTTGGAAGCGCGGGTCAATCGGCACGACCAGGAGTCCTGACCCAATGATTGTCGTGGAAAAACTGACAAAGCAGTTCAAGGGTCAAGTCGTGCTCAACGGCATCGATCTTGAGGTCAGGGAAGGCGAGGTGGTGGCAATCATCGGCCCGAGTGGTTCGGGCAAGACCACCTTCCTGCGCTGCCTGAATTTTCTGGAAGAACCCACCAGCGGCCGGATCAAGGTCGGCGATATCGAAGTCGATACCAGCCGTCCCCTGAACCAGCAGCAGAGCCTGGTGCGGCGTTTGCGCCAGCACGTAGGTTTCGTGTTCCAGAACTTCAACCTGTTCCCCCATCGCACGGCGCTGGAAAACGTCATCGAAGGCCCGATCGTGGTCAAGAAGACCCCGCACGCCGACGCCGTTGCCCTGGGTAAAAAACTGTTGGCAAAGGTCGGTCTGGCGGGCAAGGAAGACGCTTACCCGCGTCGTCTCTCCGGTGGCCAGCAACAGCGCGTGGCGATCGCCCGGGCACTGGCGATGGAACCGGAAGTGATCCTGTTCGATGAGCCGACCTCGGCTCTCGACCCGGAACTGGTGGGCGAGGTGCTGGCGACCATCCGCGGCCTGGCCGAAGAGAAGCGCACCATGGTGATCGTTACACACGAAATGGGCTTTGCCCGGGACGTGGCCAACCGTGTGGTGTTTTTCGACAAGGGCGTGATCGTCGAGCAAGGCGAAGCCAAGGCGTTGTTTGCCAACCCGAAAGAAGAGCGAACCAAGCAGTTCCTGAGCAAGTTTTTGAATAACGCTCACAACTAACAAACCTGCGCAGCAACGGTAAACTTCCATGGATGGAAGTGACACCCTCTGAAAAAAACACCTCAGCAATATCAAACTAAACTTATATATTCGACACGCCTGCTTTGTAAGCGCGTGCGGTACATATATAAGCTTCGCAATAATTAAATCGCGTTATTTCGTTCGGTCGCCTGTCGCATGGAATGACCGACCATTTGCCACGACACGACCCCATAGCGCGGCTTTAAGCGGATAAAGTCGACTCGGCGACATGGTTTACTTACTTGTCACCGTAGGAACTTTCTGAATAGCATCAAACACCACCCACAACTAACAAATCTCATTGACACTGGTTATAAAGAACTCTTATCTAGTCTCCAATCAGCGACACTCGTCACGCTCAATCATTATTTCAATTCAAAGTAATGAACGGTTTTGCTGTTCGATATTTAGTTTTTGATTTTCCAGAAACGGACATCGTTGCAAGACTTCAAGGAGACTTTATGAAAAGCACCTCGAACAAATCCGGGCTTGTAGCCCCGACCCTGGCGCAATCCAACAAGACCGGCATCAACGTCACTTGCGCGGCTCACCTGCTGATCGAGGTAGCGCCCTACCCCGCCATGGACGAAGGCGACCTGATCGAACTGTTCTGGGACAACTGCTACGTGGCCTCCTGCGTGCTGACGGCCAGCGATGTCGGCCAACCGGTGCAGTTGCGGGTGCCTGAAAGTTTTGTCACCAACGGTACCTCCCGCATTCACTACCGGGTCATGCAAGTTGGCCGTGGTCCGGCGGTATCGGCCAGCCGAAACGTGCAGATCAAACTCGACTGCCCAGGCGGCCAACCCTCCGCGCTGTGCGGCGATGAAAACCAGTGCCTGGCACCAGTGAGCATTCCCGAGGCAATTCGCCGCCAAGGGGTCAACCCGAATCAGATCAAACGCGGTGTGCCGTTGACCATCGAGCCGTACCTGAACATGGCTGTCGACGACGAGATCACCCTGCGCTGGGGCGATGTGCGCATGGACCTGCCACGGCTCAAGTCCGCTGATGTGGGTCAGCCGATTCAGGTCTGGATACCTGCAGCCATCATCCTCGAAGCCGGTGAAGACCTGCGGYTGGAAGTGACTTACTGCATCCTGGACCGGGTAGGCAACAACTCCCGCTGGGCACCGGCACGGACGCTGAAGATCGGTTGCGCCAATCCTTATCTGAAAGTCCCGAAGAAACAGCACCTCAAGGCCGCTGAACCCTGCAGACAGTGACGGCAGTGACTGTGCCCACCATATTTTTGTGGCGTGGGGGCTTGTCGGACCGCCCCCTCGCCACAGGGATTGCGTTCTACCCCGAGAACGCCCTTCTATGCATATTCCTAAAAGTTAGTTCATAAAATATTTATACACGTTTAGGGTATATAAACCGGACCACCGGACATTCTTGTTTTCATGCGCGGCCACAAGCGGCGCTTCCATAAGATGTGAGGTAGGTATGGTCCGGAACACAATCACCCCAGTGCAGACCGCCAGGGCATTGCGTGCAGCCAAGGAGTGGCACTGATGTCCAGTCTGGCAGATGCAATCGTCCAGAGTGATGTGGACGTCGCCCCATTGTTGTTGCCCGCGCAAGTCTTGCGCAACGATGCTCAAGCCCTGAGCGCCGCCCACGAGCTGGCGCAAGTCGCCCGCCTGCAAGCGGCCAGACGCGACCAGCAGCGCAAGTTGCCATGGTCGGAAATCGAATTGTTCACCCGCAGCGGCCTGGGCAGCATTTCCATCCCCCGCGAGTACGGTGGCCCGCAGGTTTCGTTTGTCACCCTGGCCGAGGTCTTCGCGATCATTTCCGCGGCCGACCCGGCACTCGGACAAATCCCGCAAAACCAGTTCGGCATTCTTAATCTGGTGCTCGGCAGCGCCACCGAAGTGCAGAAAAAACAGCTGTTCAAAAGCGTCCTCGAGGGCTGGCGCATCGGTAATGCCGGGCCTGAACGCGGCACCAGAAACACCCTGGAACTGAAGGCGCGCATCACCGCTGACGGCATCCTCAATGGCCAGAAGTTCTATTCCACTGGTGCACTGTTCGCCCATTGGGTCGCGGTCAAAGCGTTGAACGATGACGGCAAGCAAGTGCTGGCGTTCATCCGTCGCGGCACACCGGGATTGCGCATCGTCGATGACTGGTCCGGTTTTGGTCAGCGCACCACCGCCAGCGGCACGATTTTGCTTAACAACGTGCAGGTCGATCCCGAACTGGTGGTGGATAACTGGCGGATCAACGACACGCCGAACATCCAGGGTGCCGTCTCGCAACTGATTCAAGCGGCCATCGACGCCGGTATCGCCCGAGGCGCCATCGACGACGCCATCGACTTCGTGAAAACCCGCGCCCGGCCATGGATCGACGCCAAGGTCGAACGGGCCAGCGATGACCTTTACGTGATCGCCGATATCGGCAGGTTGAAAATCGAATTGCACGCCGCCGAAGCGCTGCTGCGCAAGGCCGGGCAAGTGCTCGATGACGTCAGCGCCGCACCATTCACCGCCGAGTCCGCCGCTCGCGCCTCGATTGCCGTGGCCGAAGCCAAAGTGCTGACCACCGAGATTTCGTTGCTGGCCAGCGAAAAGCTGCTCGAACTGGCCGGCAGCCGCGCGACCCTCGCCGAATTCAACCTCGACCGCCACTGGCGCAACGCCCGGGTGCACACGCTGCACGATCCGGTGCGCTGGAAGTACCACGCCATCGGTGCCTATCGCCTCAACGGCACGCTGCCTAATCGCCATTCCTGGATCTGACGACCAGAACACTTTTTACCAGAGCTCTGGAGAAACACATGACAAGTTCTCACCACATCGCGGTCATCACCAGCGATGAGCAAGCCCTGATCGTCGCCAGCGACCTTGCCGAAGACTTCAAACGCGACAGCGCCACACGCGACCGCGAACGCCGCTTGCCACACCCGGAACTGGAAGTGTTTTCCCGCTCGGGCCTGTGGGGCATCAGCGTGCCGAAGGAATACGGTGGCGCCGGTGTTTCCAACGTCACCCTGGCCAAGGTCATCGCCTTGATTGCCCGGGCCGACGGTTCCCTGGGGCAGATCCCGCAGAATCATTTCTATGCCCTCGAAGTACTGCGGGTGAACGGCAGCCACGAGCAGAAGCAACGCCTGTACGCCGAAGTATTGGCCGGTCAGCGCTTCGGCAATGCGTTGGCCGAACTCGGCACCAAAACCGCACACGATCGCGTCACCAGCCTGACTCGCGACGCCAGCGGCTATCGCATCAATGGTCGCAAGTTCTACGCCACCGGCGCGATCTACGCCCAGCGCATTCCCACCTCGGTGGTGGATGAAAACGGCGTGCAACAACTGGCGTTCGTCCCGCACAACAGCAAGGGCCTCACCGTAATTGACGATTGGAGCGGCTTCGGCCAGCGCACCACCGGCAGCGGCTCAGTAGTGTTCGAAGACGTCTACGTCGCGGCCGAAGATGTAATCCCGTTTCAAAGTGCCTTCGAGCGTCCGACCCCGGTCGGCCCGCTGGCGCAGATTCTCCACGCCGCCATCGACACCGGCATCGCCCGCGCCGCCTATGAAGATGCGCTGCACTTCGTGCGCACCAAAACCCGGCCGTGGATCGACGCCACTCACGAAAAAGCCACGGACGATCCGCTGACCCTCAAGAGCTTCGGCCACTTGAGCATTCGCCTGCACGCTGCCGAGGCACTGCTGGAACGTGCCGGTGAATTCCTCGACAAGGCCCAGGCCGACACGCATGCCGAGACCGTCGCGGCCGCGTCGATTGCCGTCGCCGAAGCCCGTGCCCTCAGCACCGAAATCTCCCTGGCCGCCGGCAGCACACTGTTCGAACTGGCCGGCAGCCAGGCGACCCTGATCGAACACGGCCTCGACCGCCACTGGCGCAACGCCCGGGTGCATACCCTGCACGATCCGGTGCGCTGGAAGTACCACGCCGTCGGCAATTACTACCTCAATGATGAAAACCCGCCGCTGCGGGGGACCATTTGATGACCGCCGCGAAAAAGAAAATCCTGCTCAACGCGTTCAACATGAACTGCATCGGGCACATCAACCATGGCCTGTGGACGCATCCGCGTGACACGTCCACCCGCTACAACACGATCGAATACTGGACCGAACTGGCGCAACTGCTGGAGCGCGGGCTGTTCGACGGCCTGTTCATCGCCGACATCGTCGGGGTCTACGACGTCTATCAGCATTCGGTGGATGTGCCGTTGAAAGAGTCGATCCAGTTGCCGGTCAACGACCCGCTGTTGCTCGTGTCGGCCATGGCCGCGGTGACGAAAAACCTCGGTTTCGGCCTGACCGCCAACCTCACCTACGAAGCGCCGTACCTGTTCGCTCGACGCCTGTCGACGCTGGATCACCTGAGCCGTGGGCGGGTTGGCTGGAACATCGTCACCGGCTATCTCGACAGCGCTGCCAAGGCCATGGGCCTGAGCGAACAGGTCGAGCATGACCGCCGTTATGACCAGGCCGATGAGTACCTGGAGGTGCTCTACAAACTCCTGGAAGGCAGTTGGGAGAACGGCGCGGTGCTCAACGATCCGCAGCAGCGGATCTACGCGCAGCCGGAGAAAGTGCACAAGGTCGAGCACAAGGGCGAGTTCTATCAGGTCGAGGGTTATCACCTCTGTGAACCCTCGCCACAGCGCACACCGGTGCTGTTCCAGGCCGGCAGTTCGGATCGTGGTTTGCTGTTCGCCGGGCGACATGCCGAGTGCGTGTTCATCAGTGGACAGACCAAGGCATCGACCAAGAAGCAGGTGGACAAGGTGCGCGCCAGCGCCGCCTCCGCCGGGCGCAATCCCGAGGACATCAAGGTGTTCATGGGCCTGAACGTGATCGTCGGTGCCACCGAGGAGCTGGCCTGGGCCAAGCACGCCGAATACCTGAGCTACGCCAGTGCCGAGGCCGGTGTGGCGCACTTTTCGGCGTCCACCGGGATCGATTTTTCCCAATATGAAATCGACGAGCCGATCCAGTACGTGAAAAGCAACGCGATCCAGTCCGCCACCAAACACTTGCAAAACAACGACTGGACCCGACGCAAACTGCTGGAGCAACACGCCCTCGGCGGTCGCTACATCACCGTGGTCGGCTCACCGCAGCAAGTGGCGGATGAGCTCGAATCCTGGATCGCCGAAACCGGGCTGGATGGCTTCAACCTGACCCGCATCGTCACGCCGGAAAGCTATGAGGATTTCATCGAACTGGTGATTCCCGAGTTGCAACGGCGAGGCTCGTACAAGACGGCTTATGACAATGGCACCTTGCGCGAAAAGCTGTTTAAGCGGGAGGCGCATCTGCCTCAGCAGCACACCGGCTCGGCTTTCCGACGCTAAAAGCATCGCGAGCAAGCTCGCTCCCACAGGGGGTTTGTGAACACCCGAGATCCACTGTGGGAGCGAGCTTGCTCGCGATGAGGCCCGACCAGACACTAAAAAATCAATGCACTGACTGGATAACTCATCATGAAAAAGCACTACCTCTCCCACCCAGTCAAAGCACTGGCCCTGGCCCTCGGCCTGTTCAGCTCGGTGACCTTCGCCGCCGACGCGCCGCTGAAAATCGGCACCACCGCTGCATTCGCCATTCCCCTTGAAGCCGCCGTCGAAGAAGCCGGCAAACAAGGCCTGAAAGTCGAGCTGGTGGAGTTCAGCGACTGGATCGCGCCGAACGTCAGCCTCGCCGCTGGCGACATCGACGTGAACTACTTCCAGCACATCCCGTTCCTGGAAAACGCCAAGGCCGCCTCGGGTTTCGACCTGGTGCCGTTCGCGCCGGGCATCATCAACAACGTCGGCCTCTACTCGAAGAAATACAAAAGCTTCGACGAACTGCCCCAAGGCGCCAGCGTGGCAATCGCCAATGACCCGATCAACAGTGGTCGTGGCTTGCAGCTGCTGGCCAAGGCAGGTCTGATCACCCTCAAGCCCGGCGTCGGCTACAAGGCCACCGAAGAAGACATCATCGCCAACCCGAAGCACATCAAGATTCTCCAGGTCGAAGCCGTGCAACTGGTACGCGCCTATGACGATGCCGATCTGGTACAGGGCTACCCGGCCTACATTCGCTTGTCGAAAACCTTCGATGCGGGCTCCGCGCTGCTGTTCGACGGCCTTGATCACAAGGAGTACGTGATTCAGTTCGTGATCCAGCCCAAGAGCAAAACCGACCCGCGCCTGATCAAGTTCGTCGACATCTACCAACACTCACCCGCTGTGCGCGCCGCGCTGGATAAAGCTCACGGCAAGCTCTATCAAGCCGGTTGGGAAAGCTGAACATGACCGCCGCCATCCAACGGCGACTGGAGATTCCAGAGCCGCAAAGCGCCGAGCGCACTGAGCTGCATCCCGAACTCAACCATGCCCACGTCCGCTTCATCGGCCTGGGTAAAACCTACAACGGCCAGCAAGGCCCGGTGGCCGCCCTGCACGGCATCGACCTGGCAATCCAGCGTGGCGAAGTGTTCGGCATCATCGGTCGCAGCGGCGCCGGCAAGTCGTCATTGATCCGCACCATCAATCGCCTGGAACAGCCGAGCAGCGGCCGGGTGCTGATCGATCAAGTGGACATCGGCGAGTTCGACGAAGACCGCCTGGTGACGCTACGTCGGCGCATCGGCATGATCTTCCAGCACTTCAATCTGATGTCGGCCAAGACCGTTTGGCAAAACGTCGAACTGCCATTGAAAGTCGCTGGTGTGCCGAAGGAAAAACGCGAACAGAAAGTCCGTGAACTGCTGGAACTGGTGGGCTTGCAGGCCAAATACAAGGCTTACCCGGCGCAGTTGTCCGGCGGGCAGAAACAGCGTGTAGGCATTGCCCGGGCGCTGGTGCATGACCCGGAAATTCTGCTGTGCGACGAAGCCACCTCGGCACTGGATCCGGAGACCACGCAATCGATTCTCGGCCTGCTGCGCGAGATCAATCAACGCCTGGGCCTGACSATTGTGCTGATCACCCACGAGAGGGCGGTGATCCGTGAGATCTGTGATCGGGTCGTGGTGCTGGAACACGGGCGCATCGTCGAACAAGGGCCGGTGTGGGAAGTCTTCGGCAATCCACAGCATGAGGTCAGCAAGACGCTGCTGGCGCCGTTGCAATACGCATTGCCGGAAGAGCTGCAAAGCCGTTTGCAGGCGCAGCCAAACTCTTCGGACGCCGCCGTGGTCCTGCGCTTGCAGTTCACCGGCAGCCAACGCGACGAACCGGACCTGGCGGCACTGTTCAGCGCCCTCGGAGGCCGTGTGCGATTGCTGCAGGGTGGCGTGGAACGGATTCAGGGTCATGCGCTTGGGCAACTGCTGTTGGCAGTGACAGGCTCATCTCTCGGTGCCGAGCAATTGCGTCAACGCGCCGGCCATTGGGCGCAACAGGTGGAGGTACTGGGCTATGTGGTTTGATCGCTTGCTGCAGGGTTTCATCGACACGTTTTTGATGGTCGGCGTGTCGTCGCTGATCGCACTGTTGGCGGGTATTCCGCTGGCCGTGATATTGGTCACCAGCTCCAGGGGCGGCATCTACGAAGCCCCGGCGCTGAACCGTGCACTGGGTGCGTTCGTGAACCTGTTCCGCTCGGTTCCTTTCTTGATTTTGATGGTGGCATTGATTCCGTTCACGCGCTTGATCGTCGGCACCACTTACGGCGTCTGGGCTGCCGTGGTGCCACTGACCATCGCGGCTACGCCGTTCTTTGCGCGCATTGCCGAGGTCAGCTTGCGCGAGGTCGACCACGGTTTGATCGAAGCAGCGCAAGCCATGGGCTGCCGGCGCTGGCACATCGTCTGGCATGTGTTGTTGCCGGAAGCACTGCCGGGGATTGTCGGCGGGTTCACCATTACCCTGGTGACGATGATCAACTCGTCGGCCATGGCCGGGGCGATTGGCGCGGGTGGGTTGGGGGACATTGCCTATCGGTATGGGTATCAGCGGTTTGATAGCCAGATCATGTTGACAGTGATTGTGTTGCTGGTGGCGCTGGTGGCGGTGATTCAGTTGGGCGGGGATCGGTTGGCGCGGGGGTTGAACAAGCGGTAAGTGAAGATCCTGTCGATATTTCGCACAGGAAAATCAGCGATTCCGAAGGCCTGTTCCCTTTCCTTTGCAGGACGTTTCCTAGATCATTTCGCTCGCTTGCGCCTGCCAAATCCGGTGGCTAGTCTCGGTCCGTCACTGCTCATCAGTGATCGGGTTTAGTCGCCCGGATCCGCGTCGGGCGCACAGCGTCACCTTTTGTCAGGTGTTTTTTATTGCCTGAATTTTATGGTGGCTGTGCGCAGGGCACCCTCGTGGTGCGCCGGTTTTGCCTGGCGGCCGGTCGACTAACCTGTGTGCAGCCGCCACCCCCTGTTCGTTTAGTCGCGATATCGGTTGGCTCCAATTTATGCTCAGGAGTTTTACCAATGAAGAAATCCGTTCCCGATCCACCTTCCGAAAATCCCACCAACGAAACTGCCACTGAAGACCCTCTCAAAGATCGTTCAGCGCTCTACCGTGCAATCGATTTCTACCTCACCGGCAAGCAACCCGCACCAACCGATGAAATGCGCTTCTACAACGTCAGCAAAGACGTGAGCTTTGAAGACACCCAGCTCTATGTCGCCGACCTGCTGCGCTGCGCTTCGGTCACGGCGTATCAGTGTGGCGATCAACTCAAGGGCGCCGACCGGGCGATGGTGTACTCGATCTGGCATTTGCTGGAGATTGCCAAGGCGATGGTGGATCACTCCATTGAATGTCTGGGGATGAAAAAGGGCTAAGCCATCTGTTGTCAGTGCCACCGCCATCGCGAGCAAGCTCGCTCCCACAGTTGACCGCGGATACCTGTAGGAGCGAGCCTGCTCGCGATGGGCTGCGCAGCAGCCCCCGGCGCCATGGCGTATATTCGGTGAATCCAAATTGCCTGCGCAGCCGACCATGAAGCAAACACCCGACGACCTTGAACAGATCACCTCCACGACCCTCGGCCATTACAACGCGGTCGCCGAGGACTTTCGTGAAGGCACGCGCGATCACGACGTCAGCCAGAACATCGATGCCCTGCTGCGGCACATTCAGGGCGAGGCGCCTTTCGACATTCTCGATTTTGGCTGCGGGCCTGGTCGGGATTTGCAAACCTTCACCCGCATGGGCCACAAGGCGATCGGCCTGGACGGTTCGGAAAAACTCGCGCAGATGGCCCGTGAGGACAGCGGGTGCGAGGTGTGGCAGCAGGATTTCCTGAAGCTTGATCTGCCGGCCGAGCGTTTCGACGGGATCTTTGCCAACGCAGTGCTGTTTCATGTCCCGCGTCAGGAATTACCACGGGTGTTGAAACAATTGTGGGGAGCGCTGAAACCGGGTGGGGTGTTGTTCAGTTCCAATCCCCGTGGCGAGAATCAGGAAGGCTGGAACGGGGCGCGTTATGGGTCGTATCACGACCTGGCGGCCTGGCAGCATTTGTTGATCGAGGCGGGGTTTGTCGAGCTGGAGCATTACTACCGGCCGGCCGGACTGCCGCGGGAGCAGCAGCCTTGGTTGGCGAGTGTCTGGCGTAAGGCGTAAAGCCCGCAAATGTGCGGTGGTTGTACTGACGTCTTCGCGGGCAAGCCCGCTCCCACAGGGTTCAGCGCAATCCCTGTGGGAGCGAGCTTGCTCGCGATGAGCGCGAAGCGCTCGCCTTTTAAACAGCCTCCTTCTTCGGCTCGCGAATCTTGTACCAAGCCACATACAGCGCCGGCAAAAACAGCAGCGTCAGCAAGGTGGCGATGACAATCCCGCCGATCATCGCGTAAGCCATCGGCCCCCAGAACACTTCCCGCGCAATCGGAATCATCCCCAGGCTCGCGGCGGCTGCCGTCAGCAGGATCGGCCGGCGTCGGTGTTCAGTGGCCTCGACCACCGCGTCCCACGGCTCATAGCCTTTATTCTCGTACTCATCGATCTGGGTCACCAGAATCACCGTGTTACGGATGATGATACCGATCAGCGCCAGAATCCCCAGGATCGCCACGAAGCCCATTGGCGTTCCGGTTGGCACCAACGCCAGCACCACGCCGATCAAGCCCAGTGGCGCGACGCTGGCGACCAGGAACATCTTCTGCACGCTGTGCAACTGGATCATCAGGAATGTGGCCATCAAGAACAGCATCAACGGCACAACCTTGGCAATCGGCCCTTGGGCCTTGCCGCTCTCCTCCACTGTACCGCCGGTGGCGACCTTGTACCCGGGCGGCAGCTTGGCGGCAAAGGCATCGATGGACGGCTTGAGGATTTTCACCAGGTCCGTCGGCTGGATCTCGTCGCGTATCGCCGCCTTGATGGTGATAGTCGGCAGGCGATCGCGACGCCACACCAGCGGCTGCTCCAGTTCGTAGCGCACGGTGGCGAACGCCAGCAGCGGAATCGAGGTGCCGCTCGGCGTGACGATCTGCAAGTTCTGCAGGGTTTCCGGCGTACCACGTTCGGAGTCMACTGCACGACCGACTACGTTGATCAGATAGATGTCGTCGTCGACCTGGGTCACCGCCTGGCCACTGACGATGCCGTTCATCAGGTTAGCCACATCCTCGGAAGACAACCCCAACTGCCGCGCCTTGTCCTGGGCGATGTCGATGCGCAGGACTTTGCCCGGTTCATTCCAGTCGTAGATGATCTCACCAACGTGCGGGTTCTTGTCCAGCTCCGTGGCCAGGTCGATGGCATGCCGGCGCACCTGGTCGACGTCTTTGCCGCTGACCCGGTACTGGATCGGACGCCCCACCGGTGGGCCCATTTCCAGTGCCTGGACATAACTGCCGATGCCGACGAAGTCGTTGCGCAAGCGCTCGCGAAGCTTCTGCATCATGGCCTCGCGGGTATGGCCTTTGCTGACGATCACCAACTGCGCGTAGAACGGGTTTTGCAGTTGCTGGTCCAGTGGCAGATAGAAGCGGATGGCACCCTGACCGACGTAGGTGCTCCAGCGCACGATGTCCGGATCGTCCTTGAGCGTGGCCTCGAGTCTATCGACCGCCCGGCGGGTTTCGTCGAGCGAGGCGTTTTGCGGCAGGTTCAGGTCCACCAGGATTTCTGGTCGATCCGAAGACGGGAAGAACTGGTTCTGCACATAGCGCATGCTGAACACCGCCAGTACAAAGCACAGCACGGTGATGCCAATGGCCCACCAGCGATTGCGCATGCACCATAGCAGCCCGCCGTTGAACGCCTTGCCGATGCGCCCGGGTTCGCCTTCGTGGGGTTTCACGTTGGTGCTGAGGATGTGCACGCCAATCACCGGCGCAAACAGCACCGCCACCACCCATGACACCAGCATCGCACAGGCAATCACCGCAAACAGGGTGTAGGTGTATTCACCGGCGGAGCTGGCGTTCAAGCCGATCGGCACGAAGCCCGCCACCGTCACCAGTGTACCGGTAAGCATCGGGAACGCCGTGGAGGTGTAGGCGAAGGTCGCCGCCTGCTCCTTGGTCTCGCCCAACTCCAGACGGGTAACCATCATTTCCACGGTGATCATCGCGTCGTCCACCATCAGGCCGAGGGAAATGATCAGTGCGCCAAGGGAGATCCGCTGCATGGTAATGCCGCTGAACTCCATGAACACGAAGACCAACGCCAGCACCAACGGGATCGAGCACGCCACCACCAGCCCGGCACGCACACCGAGGCTGATGAAGCTAACCACCAGCACGATGATCACCGCTTCGAACAGCGCACGGGTAAAGCCGCCGACGGCCTCTTCCACCACCACGGCCTGATCCGAGACGTTGTAGATGCCAACACCCACCGGCAGGTCGGCGGTCAGTTGTTCGATACGCTCGTGCAAAGCCTTGCCGAACGCCTGGACGTTGCCACCCTTCTGCATGGCAATCGCCAGGCCGATGGCCTGTTTACCGTTGTAGCGAAATTCCGGCGAGGCCGGATCGACATAGCCGCGACTGATTTCGGCAATGTCGGCCAGACGATAGTAGCGGTCGTTGAGCTTGAGGTTGACCTCGGCCAGGTCTTTCTCCGAAGCGAACTTCCCTGAAGTGCGCACCGAAATCCGCTCCGGCCCGGCCTCGATGACACCTGCCGGGGTCACGGCGTTCTGRGTTTGCAGGCTCTGCACCACCTGACGCTGATCGATGCCCAGCGCTGCGAGTTTGCGCGTGGAGAAGTTCAGGTACAGCACCTCGTCCTGCTGGCCGACCATCTCGATCTTGCCCAGCCCCGGCACGCCGCGAATTTCCATGCGCGCCTGTTCCACGTAGTCGCGCAACTGACGCAAGGTCAGGCCGTCGGCGGTAAAGGCGTAGATCGACCCGAAGACGTCACCGAACTCGTCGTTGAACGACGGCCCCTGTATACCCTGCGGGAACTGGTATTTGATGTCGTTGATCTTCTTGCGCACCTGGTACCAGATTTCCGGAATGTCCTTGGCACTGGTGGTGTCGCGCAGGTACACGTACACCGTCGACTCACCGGGGCGCGTGTAGCTTTTCACGTAGTCGAGGGAGTCGAGCTCTTCGAGCTTTTTCTCGATCCGGTCAGTGATCTGCTTGAGGGTTTCCTCCTGGGTCGCCCCCGGCCATTTGCTCTGGATCACCATGGTTTTGATGGTGAACGAAGGGTCTTCTTCGCGCCCCAGGTTGAAGTACGAGAACACACCCATCAGCAACGCAACGAACATCAGATACCAGATGAACGACTGATGCTTGAGGGCCCATTCCGAGAGGTTGAAAGGCCCTTTCATTGACTGTCCTCGTCGAATTTCACTTGTTGCCCCGGTTTGAGGCTGTTCACACCGGCACTGACCACCCGCTCGCCGTTCTTCACGCCGTCGGCCAGCACCACGGTGCTTTCGGTGCGGCTGATCACGGTGACGTCACGGGGGGAGACGGTTTTACTCTGTGCATCGATCACCCAGATGCGTGGTTTGCCATCGACCTCCTGCAGCGCGGTGACAGGCAACTCGATGCGCGGCTTGATCGCCGARCTCAGGGTGACGCTGATGGCCGTACCCAAGCGGAAGCCCTGTGGCGTTTCGGCCAGGGTCAGGCGGGCGCGACGGGTGCGCGTGGCGCTTTGGGCCTGAGGTTCGATTTCACGGATGATGGCGGTGGTGTTGATGCTCGGATTAAGTTGCGCGGCGACCAGGAACACCACATCGCTGGGCAGTTGATCGACCAGGGTATCCGGCAGGTCGATCACCGCTTCCTTGATGTCCGGTTGCGCCAGGGTCACCACTTGCTGACCGGCCGTCACCACTTGCCCGGCCTCGGCGCTCCACGCGGTGACTACGGCTTTATGGTCGACGCGCAACTCGGTGTAGCCCAGTTGGTCCTTGCTCTGGTTGACGGCTGCCCGGGCCTGATCGAGGGAGGCCTGGGTGGTTTTCAGGTCCGTGTTGGCCTCGTCGAGTTGCGCTTGCGCGCCGACCCCGCGGTCAAACAACGCTTGCTGACGCTGGGCAGTGGCCTTGGCGTTGATCAGTTGCGCCTGGATTTTCGCCAGATCGCCCTGGGCCGAGCGCAATTGGTTCTGTTGATCTGAAGGATCGAGGGTGGCGAGCAATGTGCCCTTCTCGACCTCGGTGCCGACATCGACGTTACGACTGGCGATTCGCCCGCCCACGCGAAACCCGGTATTGCTTTCAAAGCGTGCCTGGATACTGCCGGCGAAGCGGCCCAGGTCCTCTTCGCTCAAGGCCTGGACCTTGATCGACAGCACTGGCCGTACCGGCGCCGGCGGTGGTTCGCTCTTGGAACAGGCGCTCAGCACCAGCCCGATGGACAACGCCCATAAAGGCTTCATGGCTTTGCTCCCCACGTCAGATCCTTGTAAGTGTTTTCGGCAATCTCGACTTCCATGTCCGGGTGCAAGAGTTGTCCGCCCGCGATGATGACTTTGTCCCCGTCCTTCAACCCGTCGCTGATGATGACCTTGCCGGTCAGGTAGCGGCTGACCGTCACCGAATGCAATTGCGCCTTGCCCTTGTCGTCGACAATCCAGACAGCAGGACTGCTGATGTTTTTGGTCAGCGCCGACCACGGCAACTCGATGACCGATTTGCCCGATCCCCTGGCCGTGGCACTCACCACCGAACCCAACTGCATGCCGTCGGGCAGTTTGTCGAGGCCGACCTTGACCTGCACGGTTCCGGATTGCGCCGACACCGACGGGGTGATTTCGCGTACGGTGCCGGTGGTTTTGATCGCAGGGTTGTCGAGCAAGCTGAGGACAATGGTGTGATCTCGCGGCTTCTCGGCCAGCAGCGATTCATAGACATTGAACACCGCATCCCGGTCGCCGTCCCGGGCCAGGCTGAAGATCGGCATCGTCGCCTGCACCACCTGGCCGACTTCCGCCTGACGCTCGGTAATGATCCCCGGCGCATCGGCAATCAGCGCCGTATAGCTCAACTGATCCCTGGCATTGGCCAACTGCGCCTGAGCAGCGCTCAGGGCGCTCTGGCTGCTGTGCAAGGCGGCCTCGGCCGAGTCATATTCGCTCTGGCTGGTGTAGCCCTTGGGCAAGAGTTTTTGCTGACGTACGAACGCCAGCGCGCTCTGCTTCACCCGCGCCTGTTCGGCGACCACTTGTGCCTGGGCCGAGTCGACATTGGTCTGCAGATCCTTGGGGTCGAGCCGGGCGAGCACTTGCTTGGCGGTCACGCGATCACCGACGTCAACCGAGCGCTGGATGATCTTGCCACCGACGCGGAAAGACAGCTCCGTCTGTACCCGCGCCTGGATATCACCGGTGAGGGTGACCGAGGCCGCGTAATCCGCTGGCTTGACGACCTGCACGAACACCCGTGGCAGGTATTCCTGCACGGGTTTTTTCTCCTCGCAGGCCGTTAGCAGGGTGACGACACTCAAGGCCATGACTACTTTCAATCCGGGAACCGCCATGCAATCTCCTTGGCCTTTTTTATGGACAACTCGACAGAGAGCTTAGAACAGGATTTCAACTGCGCACGCTCCCTTTATGAAGAAACAATTCATAACGTTTTCCCCCAAAAACACGTGTCATAGACGCCTGCACGTACCTGAAAATGAGCCCGCTCGATCTCGCCCCAGGAACCCATATGCTCAAGACCCTTGCGGTGGCCAATTACCGCTCGATCAACAAATTGGTGATCCCGCTGGGCCGGCTGAATCTGATTACCGGCCCTAATGGCAGCGGTAAATCCAACCTTTACCGTGCACTGCGCCTGCTGGCGGAAACCGCTCAGGGCGGCGTGGTCAATGCGCTGGCCCGTGAAGGTGGGCTGAATTCGACCTTCTGGGCGGGCCCGGAAACCATCACCCGGCGTATGCGCAACGGCGAAGTGCCCGTCGAGGCCACGGTGCGCCAGGGCGTCAAACGCCTGCGGCTGGGGTTTGCCGGGGAAGATTTTGGCTACTCGATCAGCCTGGGGTTACCCGACTCCAACGGTCATTTCATGTTACCCGAGCACTCGTTACCCATACCTTCACGCTTCGGCCTCGACCCGCAGATCAAACGGGAATGCCTCTGGGCTGGAGCGTTCTATCGTCCGGCCAGTCTGCTGGTCGATCGTGACGGCCCAATGATCCGTGCCCGCGCCGATCGCAAGTGGGATGTGCTGGCGCAGCACACGCCGATGTTCGACAGTCTGTTCGATCAGGTCGGCAGCCTGCGCGGTTCGCCAGAAGTGCTGGAGATGCGCGAGTTCATCCGCCGCTGGCGCTTTTACGATCACTTTCGCAGCGATGCCGACGCCCCGGTACGCCAGCCGCAACTGGGCACCCGCACGCCGGTGCTGCACCACGACGGACGCGACCTGGCGGCGGCCTTGCAGACGATCATCGAAATCGGCGATCCCGAGGCATTGCGAGCCGCGATCAGCGACGCGTTTCCCGGCGCCAGGCTGGCCATCGAACCGCTGCCGGGCGGGCGCTTCACCATCGAATTCTTTCAGGAGGGTTTGTTGCGGCCGTTGTCCGCCGCCGAGTTGTCGGACGGAACACTGCGCTATTTGCTGCTGGTCGCCGCGCTGCTGACGCCACGGCCGCCGACGCTGATGGTGCTGAACGAACCGGAAACCAGTCTGCATCCGGATCTGCTGCCGGCGTTGGCGCGCTTGATTATCCGCGCTTCAGAACATTGCCAGGTGTGGGTGGTGTCCCATGCCCGGCGGTTGATTTCGGCGTTGCAGCAGGACCCGGATTGCAATTGCATCGTTCTGGAGAAAAACCTTGGGCAAACCGGGATTGTCGGGCAGCGGATGCTGGATGAGCCGGCGTGGTATTGGCCGGATTGAGGTCAGGTAAACTGTGACGCATGTTCATGGCGCTAAAGGATTACGAATAATGCTCATGGAGTTACGAGGCGACGTACCTCCCAGTCTGTTCAATGCAGCATCGATTTCTGGTGTCATCCAGTCAAAAGGTGTTTCATCAATGGCCCTAAGTGGCGGTGCAGAAGGCACTTGGGCCAGCGTCGAACCGCTCAAAGACGCGATGGAAGGCCGGGGTGTAGCAGGTGGTGTCGCAACGACTGGTTGCCCCTTGTTCTTCACAAAACGCATCAAGGCAGCTTCAGTTCCAGGCTTGCTCGCGGCCCAGTAAGTACCCCCTCTCGATGCAATCGCCAACCCCGTCAGTCCTAAAGCGACGTACCCCAGTATTTTGGCTGTCTCAGGTTCATCGACAAGCGTTGCAACGGCACTGGCAACCCCAACCAGACCTGTGGTGAGTATCGTACCGCTGGCAACTACTGTGCTGACTGCCGTAGCGGACTGTCTGAACGGCAACTTCGTCACAGCCCCCAACCTCAAGGCGTCCTTGGCCAAATTATAGGAGGGGATGACACGGGACATGCCCAGTCCTGTGTTCGTCACGCTCAACAGACTTGTGATTAACCGGGCAATGTCGGCAAACCGCCCCGTCGGATCACTGAAATTCACAGGGTCCCCCAGGCAATACGCATACGCATTCAACCCACCCCGCCCAAACGGGCTCAACCTGTCAGGACTGTTGAAGCGCATCAGTACCGGATTGAACGCCCGATGCCCGTTACCCAGCAGATAATGACCGGTGGCCGGATCGACTGCTTCACCGGYGAATCCCAGCAAACTGCCGGGACCACTTTCGACCCGCCGATGACCGTAGGGCGCGTAGACCTGCCGCACAACTCCGCCAGGACCGTCCATGCGCAACACCGAACGTTGCTGATTGGTGACCAGCAACTGGCTGTTGCACTCGGCGCCGTCAAACGATTGCACTGCCAGCAGTTGCCTGTCGTGTTGAAGCACGCAGTGCCCCCCCTGACCTTTCAGTTGCGTCACCAGATGTTCGCCGCAGTAGAACCGGGTCAGTTTTTCCAGCTCCGACAGCTCCAGCTCTACCAGCCGGTCCAGGGCATCATAGCGGTAGCGATTGAGGTGACGAGTCAATGCGCTCATGAGGGTCGACTCCCGGCGAAGGAAGCAGTTTGCACCTGCTTGAATGCGTCGGCACCTAGCAGAACTGTTAGTGCCGGGAAAAAACTGACGCCCAGGTTTGCCCAGACAAGAGAGGACAGCTACTTCCCATTGCGCCGTAGGAAAAATCTTTTTTTCGAAACGCTGCTCCAGGGACGAACCACTTTTGGCCAGACTTCCGGCCAAACCTCACAAGGACGAGAAAATGGCAGACGTACAACCGCCGCAACGGCTGGATCCGCAGGACATTCTGAAACTCTTGATGGCGTTGCGCAGGGCCCTGGAGTCCAGGCCGGCCTGAGCAATCCATTGTCCAATAAAAAACGCCGACGCTAAATCAGCCGTCGGCGTTTGAAACCTCTAAGGGGCTTGCTTCGCGAATCAGAACGCCGGCAGTACCGCGCCGCTGTACTTCTTCTCGATGAATGCTTTCACTTCCGGGCTGGTCAGGGCTTTGGCCAGTTTCTGGATGGCAACGCTGTCCTTGTTGTCCGGACGGGCCACCAGGTAGTTCACGTAAGGCGAATCAGCACCTTCAATGATCAGCGCGTCTTTCGCCGGGTTCAGGCCCGCTTCCAGCGCGTAGTTGGTGTTGATCATATCCAGGTCGACCTGATCCAGCACACGCGGCAACATCGCGGACTCAAGCTCTTTGAACTTGAAGTTGTGCGGGTTACTGGCAATGTCTTTCGGGGTCGACACGGCGTTTTTCGGGTCTTTCAACTCGATCAGGCCAGCCTTCTGCAGCAGGATCAGGGCACGGCCGCTGTTGCTGCCTTCGTTCGGGATGGCGATGGTCGCGCCATCCTTGAGCTCAGCCAGGGTTTTGACTTTCTTCGAGTAACCGCCGAAAGGTTCAACGTGCACGCCAATCACGGTTTCCAGGTGAGTGCCTTTACCTTMGTTGAAGCTCTTCAGGTACGGCAGGGTCTGGAAGTAGTTGGCGTCCAGACGCTTCTGGTCGACCTGCACGTTCGGCTGAACATAGTCGGTGAAGACTTTGATTTCCAGGTCCACGCCTTCTTTGGCGAGGGTTGGCTTGATCAGCTCGAGAATCTCGGCGTGTGGGACCGGGGTCGCGGCAACCACCAGTTTCTCGCCAGCCTGGGCCAGGCCCGCGGTCAGGGCAGCCGCCAGTGCGGTGAACAACAGAACCTTTTTCATGCAGTGTCCTTATCGAAAATCACAGTCGCTTGTGGCGACGGCTTGAAAACGCGAGTGCCAGTGAAGTGCTATCGCTGGCGTGATGCGGACAATACCGGGATTTTTTATTCCCGAACAATAACTTTTATTCAAGTTGATATTCCATTTTGAAAGCATCCAAATCTCTGGTCATCATTGCTCAAATGCC
The DNA here is from genome assembly GCF_054177685.1 of Pseudomonas sp. P5_A2_2. NCBI lineage: Bacteria > Pseudomonadati > Pseudomonadota > Gammaproteobacteria > Pseudomonadales > Pseudomonadaceae > Pseudomonas > Pseudomonas sp. P5_A2_2. The sequence continues at coordinate 5,834 of NZ_JBGCUL010000017.1, read as the reverse complement.
ACGCAGCGTGTCGATCTGCTCGCCAATCTCATGGGTGAATGACTCCAGAGCGTCCACCACATCGCTTCGAAACTTCTGAGCACTGAAATCCTCGACCAGTGATGGCCAGTAATCTTGAAGAAACGCGTCGGCTTTGGCCGCGTACTTTTCCGAATTCGCGACCACGAATGCTGTTTTGGCAGCGATACCCGCCCCACTGATTACCGATTTCGCCGTCAACACGTTGTTGAGCCGGCTCTGCAATTTGACTGTACTTCTCAATGCCTCATTTGCCGTGGAAACAGCGCCGTATAGACGCCGCCCCACCGTCACGCGCGCGACTCCCGCCTGTGCAGTCACCACGTCCGCCAGGGAGTTCACACTTTTCGTCAACGCAAAGCCAATGCCTTTACTGGCAATTTTTGCAACCGCGGTGGCTCCGAGCGACACCACTCCCAGCGCTATCGACGAGTAGGTCAATACCTGAGCGCCAAAGGTATCCGGGGCCAGTTCATCGACAACCGCCGAGGCAACTGAAACTGTCGCGGAAATGGCCTCCAGTGTTAACAAGGCGACGGCGTTAGCCGAGATCGATACGAGTGGTGCGGTTGCGCCCAAGGTAACGGCTGTCAGGGCAACCGCAGCGGCGGCCAGGGCGGTGGTCACACCGATTTTCACCCACCCCAAGGTCGAGATATGCCCGGTGGGATCCTTGAGATTGACCGGATCTCCCAGACAATAGGCATAGGCATTGATGCCGCCATCCTCAAAGGGGCTCCAACTGTCGGGGCTGTGAAATCGCATCAATCGGGGGTTGTAGGCCCGATAACCCCTGCCGAGCAGATAGCACCCGGTTGACGGGTCCAGTCGCTCGCCCTGAAACCCCAGCAGGGCACCAAGTCCGCTCGATGCGGGGCGATCACCATAGGGAAGACAAGACAAAACAGATTCGTCTTGAGATCCAAGGCGCGCAAGGGCCGTGCCCTGACCATCCGTGACAAACAAGACAACGTCGTCACCTTGCTGCTCGGCCAAGGACATGCCGTCGCCTGACAACAGACTGCGTCGGTGGTTACCCGCCACTTCGCTGCACAGCGCATGCTCGCTATAGAAAAACCTGATCAGCTCTCCGGATTCGGCAGCCACCGCATGCAATTGATCTTCGCCGTCGAATTGATAATGCGCACGACCGCCAGCGCTGGCCACACTTTCGAGCCGGCTCAGAGTGTCATACCTGAACGTGCGCCCTTGGTTATCGTTGAGCAGATTACCGTTGGCATCGTATTCGAAGCTCACTTGCCCGGGCTGATAGTGCGCGTGACTGTGAGTCAGTGAACTCAACTGGGTTTTGTCAGGACGATCGTAAAAAAACCTGCACAGGTTCTCCTCCCCATCGAAACCCGTACGCACCGTCAACAGGTTATCGAGGTAGTCGTAGGTAAATTCCTGAAAATCAATGCGTTTTCCCCAGGCATCGATCGGTGCCTGCGTGCCCTCACAGTCATAGCGCTTCAGGCGCCCGCGCCTGTCGTAGGCGAAGGTTTCTGTACGTGACTGCGCACCGGACACCAGCGATCGTTGCTGAAGTTTGTCATCGGCCCCAAACTCTTGAAGGACCTCCAGGCGAGATCCGTCGCCGAACTGTGAAATACGCTGAATCTCACGACCGAACTCATCGTGAACCAAGGTGGTCGTCAGCGAACGTTTCGAGGCGGTGTCCTCGACACTCAATGTCAGCAACTGGCCCTGGGCACCGTAGGCGTACTTCGCCAGAACCGGTCTCTGCTGAATTTCTATGGGTCGCGCCGCAGCGTCATGGATATAAGTAGTTTCTACACCATTAACATCGGTAAAGCTGATGGGCAGCCCATTCAATGAACGGGTAGTGGCAGTACCGAAGCGGCCTTCGCTGGAGATCCACTCCCGGGACTTCTCTTTGCCCGACCCGGAGTACTCAAACCGGCGCTGAATGGCAGGGCTGGAGGTTTCGACGAGTTGCCCGGTCAATGGATCAAATCGATATCTGGCTGATTGAGCATGACTGCCCATCCGCTCGGTCACTGCCCCGTTGAGCATGGGATCAAGGGTGAACCTGAAAATATCGCCCGCCGCCGTCACTTGCTGCAAAGGTTGAGCACCACCGCCCTCATAGGTCCTTGTTTCGGTTCTGCCGCCGACGGTCGTACGGGTGACACGTAACAAACCGTCATAAGTCCGGGTGCCCAACACGTAGTCATCGGCACTGATTTCGATCGGATGATCACCCGTGCTCAGAGGGTCATACTTTTTTTTTATCGAAGTACCATCCGGCAGAGTCGTCTCGATCAGACGACCGAAAAGGTCATATCGGAAGCTCGTTTCGAATCCTGCCTCGTTGGTTTGCGTCAGGCAACGCCCAAGTCCGTCATAGGAAAAAGTCGCGGTAATAGTGACCACACCTTCGGAATCGATGCGTTCTTCCCGATCTGGCTTACCGAACACGTTCAATACAGAACGGGTTTTTCCAGCGCCGTCGCACCAGCATGTTCGAGTCAATGAAACCGGGTCAAACACATCGTTCACCGCGACACCATCAGGACCTACCGTTCTGCATACGCGCCCCCAGCCGTCGTGGCTGTAGGTCGTGGTTGACGCAGTGGCCTTGTCATCGAACCAGTCCTGGCTGACTTCGCTCACCAGTCGACCAAAATTGTCGTAGTGGGCCTCATAGGTCAGACGTAATGGTCTGTCGGGTGAATCGACATCCTGAACTTTGACTTTGGTCGTGCGCCCGACCCCGTCGAGCCAAATCTTGCTCAGCACACCCCGTATGCTGGTGATGCCGACGGTTGCGCCGTCCTCTGGCTGGCTTTCACCGTAGAATTCGGTGATGCGTGACGCGATGTCCGTTCCATCGAATGCCGCTGTCTCGCGAACAACACGGTTCAGATTGTCGTACTTCTTCAACAACTCATTACCGGCCCCATCCCGAGCCTTGACTTCCTGTCCGATAAATCGGTCATGCCAGACTTTGCGATCATGCCTTTCGCTACCCACGTACAATTGTTGAAGGGTTTCTACCCGATCTCCATCAATTGAATATTTGAATTCGAGACGGCGGTTGCCGTTGTGCCCGGCTTGCGAGCGACTCTTGAGGCGTCCGTAAAACGCATCACTGGCATCATCGATGTACTCGAATCGAGTATCCACGCATGGCTTTTCATTCCCTCCTTCAAACAGCCTTTCGCTTTGAGGCAACAAAAACCGATGACCGTCTTCGCGCATGGAGGGCAAGTCAATGTAGGAAAAACGGACAATGACCGTCGGCGCCGGGGCAAAATCAGGGGAAGGCGTGACCGATCGCTCCTTCAATGCCGTAATGAAACCCAGTGGGTTGGGGGGGCAACCCTCGGCACCTTCTGCCGGGTAATAGACGTAATCCTCCCGGGCTCCGCTCGGATTTATCTGCGTTAGCAGATTGCCGGATTCATCATAGGTCGTATGCGTGGTTTCGGTTCGGGGCGCGGCGTTCGTAGAAGTATCGACATAACTGACGACAGAAGTTTTCTGCAGTTGAAAATGGGCGGGCTGATCGGAGAAGTCCAGACCGTCAACATCGTGATAGGTAATCGTTCTTTGCTGCACCTTCCCGTTGGAAGCGCACTTTTCCGAGATCATCAGGTGGAAGCGGTTGTAGGTTCTTTCGATGCGACTCAGTTCAACTGTCTTGTCGCCCACACCCGTAACCAGGCGTTCGGTACAGGAGTAGGTGTAAGGCCCTTTGTGCCCATGCAGATGGTCCCCGTCCTGCTCCCAACGAAGTCCCGATTGATAGCCGAGGAAATTTTTGTCGGAGTATTCATAGACACGGGTGATCGTCGGCAACCCTGAACCCGGCACCAGAACACTGCGCCGCACCGCCGGCAAAGCATTGATGGGTGCCCCGAGCGGTAACCGATGCTTCTGAGGAGCGTACTCAATACTCTCGACACTGCCACCCGGTGCGCGGATATCCGTCATGACCAGAAAGCCATTGAGTAATTGGTAATCGAATGACCATGCAAGGTGCTCGGCGGGACCGTGATCAAGGGTAATCTGCCGGAGCCATCCATCGCGAACCTGCAAAACAAACTTCAAGCGTCTTTGCGGATGATCAGGCCATACGGTAATGCTGGCGGGTTGATCTTTCGTTTCATAACTCAGGGCCACGACGCGGTGTTGCTGATCGTGAATTTCGTGCAGGACACGGCGGCCCCGTACCAACATGTATTTCAGACTGATCGAGCGCCCTTCGTTGGAGTAAACATGTTCAGGCAGCCATTCGTCATACGTTTCATCTGGCCTGACCAACCTCTCGATCAGACCGTTTTTATGGCTGACAACCAGATTGTCGCCGTCGAGCGTGACCCGGGTGTCTTGAAGCTTTTTATCCTTGACGACGAGCCGCCCTCGGCTGATGTAGACACGATAAGAAACTCCGCTTGCAAGGGTCAGTTTACGGGTCTTCCGATTGTAGGAGCTCAAACCCAATGACCAGCCGCGTCCCCAACCGAGATCTGTTGTGCGGAAACTATCGAATGAAATACTAAAGGATATCTGTGGACCGTTGATATTGTTAGCTACCCACCCCGCGAGATTAAGGCTGGTACTATAAGATCCGGTACGGACATCAACTCCAGACTGGATAAATTCAGAAAAATTGAATGCGTTGGATTCCACTTCTGGCACTGCTGTACTCATCATCATTCCTTGACTTTGCAGACACAGTAAAATTAAACAACTTCGATCATCGAAGGGTTTCGGGTGTTCATTGCGACGTCGACTTCATGCCTGTTCCCATACATATCCCGAACCAACATCTTCACCGATAAACGATCATGTCGAACCTGGGACGTTCCGCCCTTTCTGGCAAAGTGCATCAAAAAAGTGACTTTGCCTTTTTCTTCGTGGTGGGCCGCAAGTTGATCGGCTGTTTCCCACAACACCTCCGTGCCATGATTAGCCTTGAGCCCTTTAAAATAGCCAACGGCGTAATACCCGAGATAGTCGGGATGCTCACTGCATGCCTGCAACACGCCGGTAATCGAACAATTGACGAGTTTTATATGGTGCTGATCCACTAACAGGTCCAGAACATATCGATCGACCTTGGCAACGTTCTCTGTCGGTTCCCAGTGGCCGGATAGGTGTTTGACCCTGAACTGTTCTTTTCGATAGATCGGCGGTGGAACGGTCCTCAGGTTTATTACACCGAATTCCGAGGCTTCTTCCGAATAGAACGCCTCCCCGTCCGAACGGGTAATGGCTGCAATCAGCTTGATGGGCTCGGGAGAGTTGCTGCTGACGTAGAACTCCTTGAGAAAGATGGCTTTCCCCCGCACAACCGGGCCATGCAGTTCACCCGTGTGAGGAAACGGCTCGTAGGGTAAGCGTCGTTCCAGCGTGCACTTCCATGCCGGTTCCTCGCCGTCTCGAATGCTGTCTATCGGCAGGGCTTTGTTGGAATAGGCATCCAGCAGTTGAATGCTGTCGAACTCGCGTTGGGATATTCCTACTACCTTTTGCCCATCGTCTACAGCTTGCACAACTACCATCAATTTCAACTGCTGATACCCATTGGCGTAAATTGTATTTCCGCCCGAAGTCGAGAAGACTTGAAATCGTTTGAGGCCTATCCACTCAGGAGAATCAGCCTCTTGAAAAGACAGGGGTGCCATTCCCGGATCAGCAGGCATATAACCCTCGACAATGGGATTGATATCTTCCAACTCACCGTCGGCACCCGGGGCTATCGCAGCATTATTTTCAACAAGACTCACAGAAAAATCCTTTTTCATATGATATTTAACAATGACGGATATCAATGTATCCAAGAG
>NZ_JBGCUL010000709.1:0-2386 GCF_054177685.1 Pseudomonas sp. P5_A2_2 | reverse complement strand
CTTGGGATCATAGAACTTCCTACATGGCGCCCCTTCCCGCTGTCCAAGCGTACTCCCATTAGCCCCAACGCATCCAAGCCGACACCAATTGTTCCGTCTGTAAATCCTGACTTGTAATCGAGCATGAACCCTTGGGCCCATTCCTCTGTTTTCGACGGGGCCGCCGTGCCATCACGGTTGTCGTTATTATAATATAAATTTCTGAATCCTAGATTTGCTTTGCTGTCCGAAAGAAAATCGGCATAGGCAGTAGTGCATAAGGCGATACCCGCAATACCGCCAGCCACTGTTACAGAAACGCAATGCTTACTCATAGAAGATATCCCTTATTTTTATTAGCAACAAAGTTTTGTATGGGTGCTTTTCTAGTTTTTCTGGACAGCAAATCCTACGCGGCCACACTTATTATCAAGAGAAATAACATTTGCATGCCATAACTATCTACCGCAAAGGATCGATAAGCCTTTTTAACAATTGCTCTAAAATTAATTAAACCGACACCCTCCTGAAATCAGCAAGAACTTCGTTAAGGTAGCTCAAAAACCTGCCTGCTTCGGCACCATCTACCACTCGATGATCCCAGGAAAGTGAAAGCGGCATTATCAATCTAGGAATGACTCGTCCTTCATTCGCGGTACCTACCCAAACAGGCTGGAGACGAGCMTTACCAACACCAAGTATTGCTACCTCGGGGGCGTTGATAATCGGAGTAAAATGCGTCCCACCAATTCCACCAAGTGAGGAAACCGAAAAACATCCGCCCTGCATGTGTGTCGACTTCAGCTTTCCTTCTCTTGCCAGAGATGCGAGTTCAGCCATTTCAGTGGCGATTTGCATCACGCCTTTTTGGTCTGCATCGCGAATCACAGGCACTACTAAACCACTCGGAGTATCGGCGGCAAACCCTAAATGGAGGTACTGTTTGAGAATTAGGTTATCCCCGTCCAATGAGGCATTGAAATTGGGGAATTTCTTCAGCGCTGCCGCGCATGCCTTCAAAATAAACGCCAACAAGCTCACTTTCGCGTTCTGCCCCCGACGCTCTGCATTGAGCTGTTGGCGAAGGTTCTCGAGTTCGGTTACATCAACGTCATCATGATTGGTWACATGAGGAATACGTACCCAGTTTCGATGAAGGTTCGCACCTGACAATTTACGGATGCGAGATAAGGGTTGAATTTCAATCGCCCCAAACTTACTAAAATCTACCGCCGGCCAAGGCAACAGCCCCAGGCTGTCACCGGCGGCCTCAGACTTTGTAGAAACTATAGATTTAACATGTTTCAGAACATCTTCTCGCGTAACACGTCCGCGTATTCCCTGCCCGTTAACGCAAGAAATTTCTACCCCCAGTTCTCGAGCAAACTTACGCACTGCTGGACCCGCATGGCCCGACTTTAGAGCGTCCTTCTCGATAGGTTGAGGCTGCGGGGTCGCTACAGTTGGACTTGTTTCAACTGGTGCCTGCGTTTCTGTCACAACTGGAAAAACAGGAGTGGAGTCCTTAATTTTCAACGGCGCGACCTCACTAGCAATCGCCACCTCACTTTCAAAATTTTCTTGCGCCAGTTTTAAAAGCAGTGAACCGAACGAAACCTTATCGCCCAACACAACCGCCAGTGACTCAACAACTCCTGCGACTGGGGCAGGGATATCAATCAGTGCTTTGTCCGACTCCAGCGATAACATGGGCTGGTCTTTTTCGATGCGGTCTCCCACATTGATCAAAATATCAACTACCGGTACATCCTTATAATCACCGATGTCCGGTACGGTCACTTCTAAAATGGACATGAGGGTACTACCTAAACAATAAGTGCACGGGAATCGGCCTTGCACGCAAGGCCGAAGTAAAGGAATAACCGATTAACACTGCCACGGAGCAATAGACGGACTGCCCTCACTGCGATAACGGCTCAATGCCTGACGCCAGATTGTGGAATCCAACGATTCCTCATCCACCAACGACTTAAGCGCCGCAATCACGATGGAATGGCGATCCACTTCGAAAAACTCCCTCAACGCCTGACGTGTGTCACTGCGACCGAACCCGTCGGTACCCAAAGTCACATAGCGGCTTGGAACGAAACCACGGATCAGTTCTGGCAGCGCACGAACGTAGTCAGTCGCGGCAATTACAGGTCCTTGGGTTTGATCCAGCATTCGCGTGATGTAAGGCGTTTTCGGCTCACCGCCAAAACGTTCGGTACGTTCCAGGGCGATTGCTTCGCGATGCAGCTCGGTATAACTGGTTACGCTCCACACTGCTGCCTGAATGCCCCAGTCATCAGCGAGCAATTGGCGAGCTGCCTGGACTTCGCCAAGAATTGCTCCAGAACCCAGCAACTGAACCTGAGCGTGGCTGTCACCTTCGAGACGGTAAGCC
>NZ_JBGCUL010000708.1:0-2638 GCF_054177685.1 Pseudomonas sp. P5_A2_2 | reverse complement strand
TCATCACCCGCACCGCCGACCAGAATGTCGTTGGCCTGGCCACCCAGCATCGTGTGGTTCGCCGCCGCGGCATCGTAGGCCAGCTCACTGCCGCCGCCCTCGGCGTTCGCCTGCAAACCCGCCGCCGCGTATTGGCCATTCAGCGCGACCTGCGCCACATGTGTGCCGTCGCTCACGCTCAGCATCCCGCCGGTGCCTGTGTCATTCGCGGCATAGGTGAGCTGTGTGTTGGCGCCGAATGCGACATCGCCGCCATCGTGCGCCCCCAGGCTACCGCTGTTGACGAGCCCACTATCAATCACCAATCCACCGCTGCCGGTGGCTTCCAGTACGCCAGTGTTGGTGACGGCGCTGCTACCGGTATCGACCACCAGCGCATTGACGCCGCTGGCAAGGATCAGGCCCGAGTTGACCAGCATCATTTGCCCCGCGCCCAAATGGCCGGCACCCGAGATGGTGTTGTCGGCATTGGTGAGCAGCGTGTCCGCGCTGCCTCCAAAGATCACGTTCTGCGCGCTGTCGGACAGAACCACTTGCCCGCCACCGGTCAACGTCGCGCCACGGAACAGAATCTCGAGATCGGTTCCGCTGCCGGTGGAGCCGAGCGCTATGGTGCCGCTGTTGTCGATGCTGCCACCGAACGGCATGATCGCGCCGTCAGCAATGGTGATGGTGCCCGTATTGGTCGTGACCGGGTCCACATCGAACAGCAGGTTGGCCCCGCTCAACGCCGCCGCATCCACGCCGTCGACCGTGATCGTCTGGTCGGCGCTGATGCTGAGCACGGCATTGCCGTTCGCGTCGTTGGCGATACTCACATCGGCAAAACCGTTGACGCCCGTGAAGCCGATCAAGTCGATCTTGTCTGCCGCCGCATCGAAGCTGTGAATGACGTTGTTGCCGATTGGCTGGGCGAACACGAACAGGTCGGCGCCGCTGGAGCCGGTCAGGTTGTCGTCCGCCGACAAGGCGAAGATCGGCGAGCCGGGGGCGTAGGCTTCGACGTTGTMGCGAATCACTTCGCTATCCACCGTGCCATCGACATTGGTCCAGGTCATCGTGACCGGCAAGACCATGGCACCCGTGAAATCTGCTGCTGTTGTGACCGTCAGCGTGTCCAGGCTGCTCTTGTCCACCGTCCAGGTGCCGTTGCCATTGTCGGTGCCCTGGTTCAGGGTCCAGTCTGTGGGAAGACCGGAAATGGTCACCGTCGCGACGTCCGCGCGAGTCACCGCATCGGCCAGGCCCACGTTAATCGGGCTGCCAGCAACACCTGCGGGACCGAGGGTATTGTCGTAGACAACGATGTCTGAGGCTGTGATGTTAGTGACCCCGGCCAACGTCGTAACAGTGTTCAGCGTTGCCACTTGTACCCGACTCGCCGTATTGCTCCAGTCTGTGTCAAACCAGATTTCGCCCTTGCTTGTCGTCGAGTTGAATACGATCACGTAGGTGTTGGTGGCACCGCCGCCAATGCCGGTTGTGATCTGTGACGTTGTCTGCGAACTCGCGTCGATTAGATCAATCTTGTTGTCGTCATTGTTATTGATGTTGCTGATGCTGTTGCGGGTTTGAAAGTCGGTGGAGAGAAGCGCTGTACCGGCCGAACTCCCAGCGGTTGTGAAGCCGACACCGCCCGTCACGGCCCCCCCCAGGAAGCCAATTTTGTCGGTGCTGTCCGTGTAGTCGGTGATCGTGTCCGTGCCACCGTTGGTGCGCAACCGGAATTGGTCAACCCCACCATTACCGGTCAGTGTATCGTTGCCCGCCTGGCCGTTGATGGTGTCGGCCCCGCTGCCGCCGCTGATGTTATCGACGCCGGATGAACCATTGATATTGAAGGCTTCGGTCTGGTTGCCAAGGTTGAGCGTCAGCCCGGAAGTCGTCAGCGTCACGTTTTCGATATTGGCGATCTGGGCGTTGCTGGCGCTGGTGAAGTTCGCGCTGACGTTGAGCGTATCGGTATTGGCTCCGCCGTCGAGCAGCGTGTCGTTCTGCGCACCGCTGATGATGTCGTTGCCACCTGCCGCACTGATGCTGTCTGCACCTGTCCCCCCGGTGATGGTGTCGGCACCCGAAGAACCGGTAATGGTGAAGCCTTCGGTCTGGTTGGCGAGGTTCAGGGTCGCAGCCGTTCCGATCAATACATTCTCGATACCCGTAATCTGCCCGTCGCTTGTGCTCGTGAAGAGGGTACCCGTACTCAGGGTGTCGGAACCGGTGCCGCCATCGAGCAGTGTGTCGTTGTCAGTGCCAAAGATTGTGTCATTCCCGCTGCCCGCGACGATCTGATCGGCACCCGAAGTGCCAAAGATGGTGAAGCTTTCGGTTTGAGCGTTCAGGATCAGCGTTCCTGAAGCTGTGGTTATCTGAACGTTTTCAATATTCGCGATCTGGCCGTCGCTCTCGTTGACAAAAACTCCACTGACGTTGAGGGTATCGGTTCCGGTGCCGCCGTCGAGCAGGCGGTCATTGGCCGAGCCGACGATCACGTCGTTGCCCGCGCCGCCAAAAATCCAGTCCGCACCGGCACCGCCGGACAGATTGTCCGTGCCACCGAAGCCATAGATCGCTGTGTCGGAGCTGCCCGCCGAGAAATTGTTGCCCGCGCTTGTGCCGAGATAGAGCTCCACTACGC
>NZ_JBGCUL010000707.1:0-2387 GCF_054177685.1 Pseudomonas sp. P5_A2_2 | reverse complement strand
GCGTGCCGGAAGATGATTGGGAAGATCACCTGATTTTCCGCGCAGGCTGATGGCCTGAGGATCAACATTTCACGAAGGAGTGTGTATGGCTGTGGGATGGCGGCAGGCGTGGATCCTTGGATTACTGGCCGTGAATTCGCCCGTATGGGCAGCGAACAAGGTCAATCTGGATTATCACGTGCGCCTGTTGCCCCAGAGCGATCAGGCAGAAGTGCGCCTGACGCTCGCCCAGGGTTCGGCGGTACGCAGCCTGGATTTCGACCTCGGCGACGGCAGCCACTACAGCGATTTCAAGGCCGACGGCCAATGGCAACTGACCCTTGGCGAGGCGGCGCGCGGTATCTGGCGTCCGACTGCCGACAAGGCCAGCCTGACTTACCGAGTGAATATCAACCACGGGCGCAAGAACGGCAGCTTCGACACGCGCATGACGCCAAACTGGGCATTGATGCGCGGCGACGATCTGGTGCCGGCTGCCAGACTCGATCAACAGGACGGCATCGAACTGGTTGCACGCCTTGAATTCGAGCTGCCCGGTGGCTGGAAAAGCGTTGAAACCGCGTGGCCACGGATTGGCCAGAACAAGTTCCGTATCGATAACCCTTCCCGACTGTTCGACCGGCCCACGGGCTGGATGCTCGCCGGCCAGCTCGGTAGCCGCCGTACTCGTCTGGGCGAGACCGAAGTGACCGTCGCCTCGCCGCTGGGGCAGGGTATGCGCCGCATGGATGTGCTGACCCTGCTGACCTTCGTCTGGCCGCAAGTGCAGGCGCTGTACCCGCGACACCCGGGCAAACTGCTGATCGTCGGGGCCAATGATCCCATGTGGCGCGGCAGCCAGTCGGCGCACGAGTCGATCTACCTCAACAGTCGCCTGCCGTTGGTCAGCGAAAGCGGCACCAGTGCCCTGGTCCGTGAGTTGGCCCAGATGTTCGGGCGGATCAACGGCACCCAGCGCAGTGACTGGATCAGCGAAGGCTTTGCCGAGTATTACGCTATCGAACTGGTGCGTCGGGCCGGCGGCATGAGCGATGAGCGCTTTGAGAACCTGCACGGCAAACTGCTCAGGATCGGCCAGAAAGTCACCACACTGCGCGGTGAGCAGATCAACCCGGTGCAGGTGGCCAGGGCGGTGGTGTTGCTGCAGGAGCTGGACCGCGAGATTCGCCTGAAAACCCACAACAAGCGTTCGCTGGATGACGTGCTGCGCGGGGCGATGCGGCTGGGGGATATCGATACCCAGGCGTTTGTTCAGCTCAGCGAGAGCGTGATCGGTGGTTCTTCAAAAGTACTGAGTACTGAGTTGATTCAGTGAGTCCGTCATCGTCGGAACGCCGCCCGGAGCAAGCTCGCTCCCACAATGATTGGAGGTGAACGCAATTGTTGTGAACGCCACATAACCCTGTGGGAGCGAGCTTGCTCGCGATAGGGCCATCAGCCCCACCGGACGATCCGGATCAAACCCCGGTCTTCGGTGACTTCAACGAATCATTGCCCGTAACCGTCGCGGTTTTGGTCGCCGCCTCGGCGTTGGCCTTCAACTGGCTCAGTTCTTCACCCGCCCGCTGAATTTTCGCCCGCACGTTGTTCATGTCCTGACGGCTTTTCTCCAGCAGGCTTTTCGCCGAACTGTGGCCGGTAATGCCGCGCGCCAGGGCCACGCCACCGATGGCCACCTGGATCAGGCCAAAGATCCCGCCACGCCGCAGGCCCTTGCCCACCATCACCACGCCGCCGGCCAGGGAGCCGATGCGTTCCCAGCCTTGCACGTTTTGTTCGGAGGGGCTCTGGAACGGGGTGGATTCGATACGCTCGACGCGTTTGAGTTCGCTCATGGTCTGTCTCCAGGCTTGGGTGATCGATAGTCAAGCTGACCGCCAGGGCAGGCAGCTCGTTCAATCGGATGTGCGGCGATTCAGCGGAATTTTGGCCCCGATCGGGTATTGAGCCCCTTGGACATACGGTCGTAGAGCACGACGTTGACCGTGGCGGCCAGGTTCATGCAACCGGTGGTAGGAATGTAGACCACGTCCTCGCACCAGTCGCGAATCTCTTTATCCAGCGATCCGTCTTCCGGGCCAAAGATATAGAGCGCGCGATCCGGGTGGGTGTATTCCGGCAACGGGCGCGCGCCTTCGACCAGTTCCACGGCGACGGGCACACAGTTGAGCGGCAGGATTTTCTTCAGGTCGTCGATGCCGATCAGCGGGATGTCGTAGTGAACGCGCTTGGTATCGGTGACGAAGTCGGCGGCGCGCTCATAGCGCTTGCCGGTGTAGAACACCGACGCCACGCCATAACAGCCAGCGGCGCGCATCACCGAACCGACGTTCTCCGGTGATTTGGGGTTATACAAACCAATGCAGCTGTACCGTTTGTCTGCCACG
>NZ_JBGCUL010000706.1:0-2395 GCF_054177685.1 Pseudomonas sp. P5_A2_2 | reverse complement strand
CATGACATCGCTCGCGGTTTGTCTGGAGTGCGCCGTGCTACGTCCTAAGTTCGAAAACCATCCACCAACTGCTTGAGTCGCGTGGCTTGTCGCTCAAGCTCGTCATAGGCAAGCAAGGTAGCCTGGAGATTTTCCACGCCTTCCTGGTTGAGGGTTTTGATCTTGGTGATGTCAACGTTTAACGAATCTATGACCGCAGTCTGCTCTTCCGTGGCAGTCGCCACCGACTGATTGATGCCGTCAATGTCGCCGATGCGCTGAGTGACACTGCCCAGTCGCTCACTTGCCTGGTTGGCGATAATCACGCCGTCCTGACTGTAGCGCTCACTCTCTCTCATAGTGGAGACCGCCTCACGGGCGCCCACCTGAAGCTCTTCAATCATCGTGTGGATTTCCTGGGCTGACGTCTGAGTACGGTACGCCTGGCTACGAACCTCGTCGGCTACCACGGCAAAACCACGACCGGCCCCGCCCGCCCGTGCAGCTTCGATGAACGCTGCTTGCCGTGATTTTGCTCATTTCTTCAAGGTGGTTTTCAAGATTGCTGCGGATGGTTTTGCACTGGATCGAATCGTTGTACAGCGTAAAGAGGGTAAACGCAGCGACAACAACGAGCGACGCAGCAAGCAGTACCTTATGACTGAACTTCAGGTTGGCAATCATCCTGTTTTTCCGAAGGCCGGGAGTGTTGTAGTTGTTATTCGATACCAAGATGCGTCGATGATTGCTCGATGACGGCCAACTCTGGATAGGCTGCCAGTTTCTCGATATGCAGTTCAGTACTCTCCAACCGGCGTTCAGTGAGTGAGCGGAAATGCTCCATATCCCGGCAGCGCATGCGCAGACAGTAATCCAGCGCACCACTGATGAGCTGACACTCAATGACCTGCGAGCAAGCACCGACTAAAGCTTAAAACACCTTTTGCGCGCTGCCCCCCTTACCCTCAGCCAATCCAACCAGCACCAGCACCAGCACCAGCAGAGATATACCAGGAGAGAGCTTGCGCGCGTCGATGAAGGCACCGTAACCGCGAATGATCCCGAGCCTTTCCAGCTTACGTACACGTTGCTGGCAAGGGCTCTCACTCAAGTGCACAAGTGAGGCGAGCTTTTTATAAGTGATGCGCCCGCTGTGGCGCAGCACATCAATAATTGCCTCGTCGACACGCCCCAAAGTTTCAAAAGTCCCCAGGGCCTTACTTCCAGTCTTCATAGGGAAGGTTTTTCACTTCAGTCCATTGGACAGAAATTGCTGTAGACGCTCGCTGCGCGGGTTATCCAGAATTTCTGGCCCGCCCTGCTCTTCGACAAGGCCTTGATGAAGAAACAACAGTTGGTTCGAAACCTTGCGGGCAAAACCCATTTCATGGGTCACCATGATCATGGTCCGACCTTCTTCAGCAAGCCCTTGGATGACTTTGAGCACTTCGCCCACCACTTCAGGGTCGAGTGCCGATGTAGGTTCGTCGAACAGCATGACTTCAGGCTCCATCGCGAGTGCACGAGCAATGGCTACCCGTTGCTGTTGACCACCTGAGAGAAACGCAGGGAATTGATCGGCAACACGGGCTGGCAACCCTACTTTTTCCAAATATCGCCGGGCACGATCTTCCGCGTCTTTTTTGCTGACACCCAGCACGCGGCGCGGAGCAATGGTGATGTTGTCCAACACGGTCATGTGGCCCCATAGGTTGAAGTGCTGGAACACCATGGCCAGGCGGGTGCGCAATCGTTGCAGCTCACGGTCATCCGCCACGCGCAGTCCCAAATGGTTTTTAACCATGCAAATCGGCTTGCCATCCAGACTCATGGCGCCGTCGTTGGGCGTTTCGAGGAAATTTATGCAACGCAGGAAAGTGCTTTTTCCGGAACCACTGGCGCCAATCAGGCTGATCACGTCGCCGGTTTTGGCGTGCAGGGAAACGCCCTTGAGTACTTCATGGTTACCGTAACTTTTGTGTAGCCCGTCAACAGTCAATTTGTACATGTTCGCAATCATCCTCTACAGCGGATCGGGAGCATCAATGTCAGATAAAAGGCTCAGTGAGCCGGACCCAGAAAAGCCAGCCAATGACGCTCGGCGATTCGAAACACGCCGACCAGCGCAAAGGTCACCGCCAGGTAAATCAGTGCGGCAATCCCGAACGATTGAAAGGTCAAAAAGGTCGCTGAATTCGCGTCACGCGCGACTTTGAGAATGTCCGGCACAGTCGCGGTGAACGCCACCGTGGTCGAGTGCAGCATCAGGATGACTTCGTTGCTGTAATACGGCAGCGAGCGACGCAAGGCTGACGGCATGATCACAAAGGCATAGAGCTTCCAACCTGAGAGGCCGTAAGCTTTCGCAGCCTCAACCTCKCCATGGGCAATGTTGCGAATAGCACCAGCAAATATC
>NZ_JBGCUL010000705.1:0-2403 GCF_054177685.1 Pseudomonas sp. P5_A2_2 | reverse complement strand
GTGCGATTCTCTCGGGTGATGGCGTGTTCACCATTCGCAGCCGCATGACCCAGGTCGATCTGGGCGTCAAACGCTGAGCTGACGGAACCAGTGACCGCTGCAAGGGCGGTCACTTTTTTGATCAAACAGCGGTTCTGATCACGCGGCTTTGATCGTCTTGGCCGATACGGCGCAAGTGCCCGGATGCTCGACCAGCGACACGAAGCTCCGGCTGCCGGCATCCAGTGCGTCGATCGAACCGGTCTCGATGTCGTACACCCAGCCATGCAGGTTCAACAGGCCCTTTTCCTGGGCCAGTCGCACACTCGGGTGTGTCTGGATGTTGGCCAGTTGGGCGATGACATTCTCCCGAACCATCGAACTGACCTTGGCCGCTTCATTGGCATGTGGCCGGCCTTCGTTGATCACTTTCGCCGACTCGGCGTGTTGCAGCCAGCCGCTGACGGCAGGCAGGTGATCCATGCATGTGCACTTGGCCACGGCCGTCATGGCGCCGCAGTCCGAATGGCCGCAGATCACGATGTCAGTCACGCCGAGCACAGCGACGGCGTATTCGACCGTGGCCGATACACCACCTGGATGCGGACTGTAGGACGGCACGATGTTGCCGGCGTTACGGATCACGAACAGTTCACCGGGTTCTTGTTGGGTCAGCAGTTCCGGCACGACACGGCTGTCGGAACAGCTGATGAACAGCGTGCCTGGATGTTGGGTGGTGGCCAGGTGTTTGAACAGGTCGGTGCGTTGCGCAAAGGCTTCTTTCTGAAACTTCAAAAAACCGTCGATGAGCGCTTTCATGATCGCTTCCTCAAGGATGAGCAGGGTTCGGCCCGCACGGGGCGTGCGGGCCGGTATCAACTTAGAAGGGACGCAGGGGCAGGAACTTGCCGTCGAGGGTGATGACGGCGCGGGAGCCGCCTTCCGGATCTTCGACTTTCTTCATGTCGAGCTTGAAATTGATCGCGCTGATGATGCCGTCGCCGAACTGCTCATGAACCAGGGCTTTGAGGGTGGTGCCGTAGATCTGGATCATTTCGTAGAAACGGTAGATGGTCGGGTCGGTTGGCACACCCGAGAGGCTGCCGCGCAGCGGGATGATCTGTAGCTGGGCCACGGCGTCGGCGTCCAGTTCGAGTTTGTCGCCGACCACTTTGGCAGCGCTTTCCGGCAGCGGGTGTTGCCCGAGCAGGGCTGCGGTGACGTAGGCCAGGCTCAAACCTGTGCCGTCGGCCAGATCCTGCCACGACAGGTTTTTGCGCGCCTTGGCATCAAGGACAGAAGTGGTCAGGGCCAGGCTTGGGTCGTTGTAGGCATGGGACTGTTGCATGGTGATTCTCCTATCGGAAGGGGTGCCGCTTGGGTGTGGGGCCATCTTCTGCCGATCAATCCATAGCGTCCAAGACCGATATACAATGCAAGCTATAAGCACTGCCTATAGATTGAGAATCCCATGTTGCTTCGACATTTACGTTATCTGTTGGCGGTGGCCGAACAGGGTGGTTTCACCCGCGCCGCCGAAATGCTGCACGTGTCCCAGCCGACCCTGTCGCAGCAGATCCGCCAACTGGAAGAATCCCTGGGCGTGAGTCTGTTCGACCGCACCTCGCGCACGGTCAAACCCACCGATGCCGGCGAGGCTTACATTGAATGCGCGCGGCGGGTACTGGTGGAGCTGGAGGCGGGCAAGCGTGCGTTGCACGACGTGAAGGATTTGTCCCGCGGGAACCTGCGCCTGGCCATGACACCGACCTTCATGGCCTATCTGGTAGGGCCGCTGGTGCGCGACTACATGGCRCGTTACCCGAACATCCATCTGGAGATTTTCGAGCTTTCGATGGACGAGATCGAGGCGGGGCTGGCGGATGATTCGCTGGATATCGCGATTGCGTTTGATCAGGTGAGAAGCACCGACATCGAATCGATTCCGGCCTTTACCGAAACCCTGGGGTTGATGGTTGGGCGCGATCATCCGCTGTACGAACATCAGGACGCGTTGTCCGCTGAAGAGGTGGCTCAGCTTGAGTTTGCCCTGCTGACCCCGGACTACATCACCCGCACCTGCATCGATGAGTATTTCGCTCAGGCGCACATCAGGCCGAAAGTGGTGATTGAAGTGAATTCGGTCAACACGCTGCTGGAAGTCATCCGCCAGTGCGCCATCGCCACCATCCTGCCGGAACCCATCGCTACTCAGGATCGGGCGTTGCGCAAATTGTCCATGCAGGGCGCAGCGCCAGAGCGTGGGGCCGCGTTGCTTCGGCGCAAGAACAACTATCACAGTGCGGCGGCGGTGGCGTTTGTGGAGTTGGTGTTGGGGATGAGTGTTTCCTGAACACTGCAAACCCTTGTAGGAGCGAGCCTGCTCGCGAAGGCGGTGTATCAATTAGCATGGTTATATCTGAC
>NZ_JBGCUL010000704.1:0-2403 GCF_054177685.1 Pseudomonas sp. P5_A2_2 | reverse complement strand
CCCCTCCCCCGTGCGTACCGTATATCCCTGTATTACCCCGTCGCGTTCAAGTCTTTCTATACGTTGGCGCACCGCATTGCGTGACAGATTGACCTTGGCTGCCAGCTCGGCATGTGCAGCCCTGGCATTGAGCTGTAGTTCCGCGATGATGTGTTCATCGAGGGGGTCCAGAATTCGCTTCACTTGGCCTCCTGTTGTCGCGCCTTCACAGCGCGCCGAGCAGCTCATGGATGGTATCGAGGTCGTCCGGTTGAATCCGGTAAACCTGCGCCTGTCCTTGCGTCGCGACCTCAAGTTGCGGTCCCGCCACACTGATGCCCAACTCGCCAAGCAGTGCCGCCGACTTGACCGGCGAGATTTCCCCCAGGGTCACCATTGGCGCCACCAGGCTTCGCCGATACAACCGGGCGGCCAGCACGCCAGTGGCTGTATGCGGGTCGATGACGTATCCCGTGTCGCGATACAGCGAGGTGATTTCCGTCAGCGTCTGCTCATCACTGACCGCATAGGAGTCGATGATCATCCGCGCCTGCAACCAGAATTCGTTGGCGATGACCATCTCGCCGCTGGACTCGAACCCCTCCATCAGCGCACACACCGCCTGGTCGTCACGCCCGTAGAGCTCCCAAAGGAAGCGTTCCAGATTGGAGAAGATCGACAGGTCCATGGCAGGCGAAAGCGTCTTGTTGGCTCGTGACCTGCTGTAGTGGTTCTTCTGAAACAACTGATGCAACGCGTCGTTCTGGTTGGTCGCAACAATCATCTGGGTGATCGGCAGGCCCATTTTTTGCGCGATGTAGCCGGCATACACCTCGGCAAAACTCGCCGCCGGCACACTGAAACCGATCGGTCGCTGGCCGCCTCCCAGTTGCAACACGGCGTGGAAGTAAAACACCAGTTGCGCCAACACACTGACCCAGTTACTCGAGTTGAAACTGATCGCCTCGTGCTGCGTATTCGGCCATTCTCGGAACAGCCGGGTGACGATGGTCTGGCACTCATCGAAGCTGCCATTCACTGCAAACTGATGAACCCTTGGGTGCGCCGCTGCTTGCAGATGCTGGAGTTGGTCCAGGGGGACGCCCTTCTCTGGGTAAAACACCACCACGCAGGTGTCCTCGCAGTGCTTGAACGCCTCGATGGCCGCCAGCCCGGTATCGCCGTTGGTGGCACCGATCACCACCCCGCGACGCCCGCGCTTGCGCAGAAAATACGGCACCAGCCGCGCCTGCAACTGCGCGGCAAAATCCTTCGAGGAGCGAGTCGGGCCGTGGAACAGTTCCAGCACCCACTCGTTACGATCGACCTGATGCAAAGGCGCCAGGGAACGGTGGCTGAATTGACTGCCAGCCTCTTTGAGCAGGCGCTTGAGGTCTGTCTCGGGGATCGCCTCCCCCACGAACGGACTGATCACCCTGTAGGCCAGTTCGTCATAGGGCAAGGTCGACCAGTTGGCGATGTCCTGCGCTTCAAACAGCGGCAGTTCGAGCGGTACGAACAGCCCACCGTCCTCGGCAATGCCAGACAATACGACCTGTTCGAAGTCGACCTGCACGGACGAATTTCGGGTACTCACATAACGCATGGTTGGCTCCGGCCATTCATTTGAAACGATGTGCCTGCTCGACCAGCCAGGTGGAAAACATCACTGCGTCGGGGTGCTGCTCGGCCCCGGAACCGCGCACAAGGTAAAAAGACTCGCTGGCTTCGATACGCTGGGTAAAGGGTTCGACCAATCGTCCGTCCTGAAGCATCTCCTCCACCATCGAGGACCGCGCCAGGGCGATCCCCTGCCCTAACTCGGCCATGCGCAAAGTGCAGATCAATGTGTCGAACTGCATGCCGGTCGAGGAGTCGACGGTGTCCGCACCGACCATGTTCAACCAGTAACCCCAACCCTCTTCGTAACCCAGAACATGCAACAGCGGATGGTGCGACACGTCCGCCGGGACCGTCAGCGGCGACTTCGCCATCAGGTCCGGCGAGCAGACCGGAAACAACGTGTCCCAGGTCAGGCGCTGCGATACCAGGCCGGGCCATTGACCGTGGCCCCAGCGAATCTCCATGTCATCCTCACCGTCCAGTTCCTTGACCCAGATATTGCTGATGTAGCGGATATCGACATGCGGATGCGCCTGGCTAAACCCCGCCAGCTTGGGTGCCAGCCAATGCACGAAGAACGCCAGGCTGCCACGCACCTTGATCGGCCGACGTTTGTGCTGGCCAAAAATCTCGTTGGTCCCCACTGCCAGTCGCGTGATCGCATCCTGCACCACCGGCAGATAAGCCTGGCCTTCCTCGGTCAGCCCCAGGCCACGGGGTAAGCGCTTGAACAGTGCCACCCCAAGATGACTCTCCAGTTGGCGGATCTGCTGACTGACCGCGCCCTGGGTCAAAAACAGT
>NZ_JBGCUL010000703.1:0-2405 GCF_054177685.1 Pseudomonas sp. P5_A2_2 | reverse complement strand
GGGCTGGGGCTGGTGATCAGCCGCAACCTCTGCGAGATGATGGGCGGCAGTCTGCAATTGCGCAGCGAGCCGGGCGTCGGCACTCAAGTGCAGGTGTTGCTGCTGCTGGAAACGTTGCCGCTGCAACAGTCAGCCCAGGAGGCCGAAACGCAAATCATCGTCGCAACAACCCCGTTGAGTGTGCTGGTAGTCGACGATCACCCGGCCAATCGCTTGCTCACGTGCCAGCAACTGGAGTTTCTTGGACATCGATTTACCGTCGCGGCCGATGGCCAGGAGGGACTGAATGCATGGAAAGACCAGCCGTTTGATCTGGTGATCGCCGATTGCAACATGCCGGTCATGAACGGTTACGAGCTGGCCCGCGCCATTCGCCAGCACGAACGACAAAACCATCGTCCTCCCTGCACCGTTCTCGGCTTTACCGCCAACGCCCAACCGGAAGAAGTACAACGCTGCAAACAGGCGGGAATGGACGACTGCCTGTTCAAACCCCTCAGCCTCGGTGCCTTGAGTCAATGGGTGGAAGGCATTGAGCCCACCCAGGCAGCCCCGGCGTTCAACCTGCACGGGTTGAAACTGCTGACCGGGGGCAACCCGATGTTGAACCGGCGATTGCTGAACGAGTTGGTGAACAGCAACCGCCAGGATCTGCAAACGCTGTTGTCGCTATCCAGCTGCGCAGATACGCAGGCGCTGAAGGACATTGCCCACAAAATCAAAGGCGCAGCCCGGATAGTGCAGGCATCCCGCTTGATCAACCGCTGCGAGGCACTCGAAGCAGTCTGCCATGAGGATTTCGACCGCGAAAAAGTGGCTGCATGCTGCAAATCCATGGAGTGCGCCATGCTTGAGCTGGAGGACGCGCTACTACGTCAGATCGAACACTACGACGAAGGCAAAGTGACAGAGCCTTAACTATGCCTGGCCCCTCGGCAGGGTGTTGACCGTCATGGAGAAAACCGGCGTCAGGCCTGCTGCTCAAGGCAGGCCTGGGGTCTTGATCAGCAGTCGGTCAGGCGCAGGAAAATCGCCGCCAGCTGTTCGATTCCTGCCTGGTCCTGTTCGGTGAAACGCGCCAGTTTCGGACTGTCGAGATCGAGCACGCCGATCAATCGGCCGTCCTTGACCAGCGGCACCACCAATTCGCTGTTCGAGGCACTGTCGCAGGCAATGTGACCGGGG
Organism: Pseudomonas sp. P5_A2_2; assembly: GCF_054177685.1. NCBI lineage: Bacteria > Pseudomonadati > Pseudomonadota > Gammaproteobacteria > Pseudomonadales > Pseudomonadaceae > Pseudomonas > Pseudomonas sp. P5_A2_2. Next base: position 1,220 of record NZ_JBGCUL010000703.1, on the reverse strand, counting down.
AACGCGTGCACATCTTCGACCAATTGAGTCTGCAAGGTGGCTGCTGCTGTCCCGCATACGCCGCGACCGAACGGAATCCGCACGCAAGCGATCTGCCCCTGAAACGGCCCCAGCACCAGTTCTTCATGGCGGTTGAGGTAGAAGCCGGCCCAGTTCAAGTCATCGAGCTGATTGAACAGAAACGCCGAGAACTGCGCGGCATTAGCGATGAAATCCCGCTCGTCCGCCAGCAAGGACTCCAGTTGCGCGTGCAGCATGCCGTAGCCTTCGAGGCCCTGGCCGCTCCTTTGTAAATCGATCATGCCTTGTGCTCCAACAGTTTCAGCCCGACCCAATAACGGGCAAATTGATAAGCGCAACGTCCATTGCGATTGCCTCGGCCGGTGGCCCAGCGTACCGCCAGAATGTCCAGCTCTTCGCTGCGCTGCCACGCCAGCCCGGCCTTGCCGGCCAACTGGCCGATCCAGTGCTCGACGACGTCGAGGAAGTGTTCCTGGGTAAATGGATAAAACGACAGCCACAAACCGAAGCGGTCCGACAGCGCGATCTTGTCTTCCACCGCCTCGCTTGGATGCAGTTCGCCGTCGACCCGTTTCCAGTTTTCGTTGTCACTTTCCTTTTCCGGCACCAGGTGGCGACGGTTGGACGTGGCGTACAGCAAAACGTTGTCCRGCGCCTGTTCCAGCGAGCCATCGAGGACGCTTTTGAGCACCCGGTAATCACCCTCGCCCGACTCGAACGAGAGGTCATCGCAAAACAGTACGAAACGCTGGGGCAGTTTGGCGATCTGTTCGACCACTCGCGGCAGGTCTGCCAGGTGATCACGTTCAATCTCGATCAAGCGCAAACCGGCTTGAGCGTGTTCGGCCAACAAGGCGCGCACCAGCGACGACTTGCCGGTGCCGCGCGAGCCCCAGAGCAAGGCGTGGTTGGCCGGCATGCCATCGAGGAACTGCCGGGTATTGCGCCCAAGTTGCTCGACTTGCCGATCGACGCCGATCAGGTCCGACAAATGCATGTCGAGGCTGACCTCCAGCGGCATCAGATAACCGCCGCGTGCCTCACGATGCCAGCGCGCGGCCAGGCATTGCGTCCAGTCGATGGCTGGCCGCGGTGCCGGCAGCAACGGCTCGATACGGGCCAGAACGGCATCGGCGCGTTCAAGAAAAGCATTCAATCGGGAATCCACGACTTCTCCTCGGGCACGTTCACAGTAATGA
>NZ_JBGCUL010000702.1:0-2408 GCF_054177685.1 Pseudomonas sp. P5_A2_2 | reverse complement strand
ATCCATACCTGATCCAGACTCGGCTTGACCCGTCCCTGCAACCCCGCCAGTTGCACCGCCACCAATTCCAGCTGACCGAGGGAGCCGGCGGGTTTGGTCAGTTGCTGCTGCCGCGCCTGCGCCTGTTCGACCGCTTGGGTATCGACCGGCTTGCACGGGTTCAGCCACCAGGATTGAGTCATAACGCAGTTCCTTTCAAAGTCAGGGGCAGGCCGGCGACGGTCAGGACGACACGCTGACAGCGCTCAGCCAGAGCTTGATGCAGCCAACCGGCTTCATCGACATAGAGGCGAGTCAATTCGCCCAGCGGCACGACACCCATTCCGGTCTCGTTGCTGACAAAAATGATTTCACCCGGCAGCGACGCCAGGCAGTCCAGCAAGGCATCGCGCTCGGTTTGCAAGCGCGCGGCATCGTCGAGCATCAGCAGGTTGGTCAGCCACAGAGTCAGGCAATCCACCAGCAGGCAGCGGTCGGCGCGGGCGGACTCTCGCAGCACCCGAGCCAGTTCCACCGGCTCTTCGATCAATGCCCATTCGGCAGGACGACGGGCGCGGTGATGGGCCACCCGCTCGCTCATTTCTCCATCGAGTGGCTGGCTGGTGGCGATGTAGGTCACGGCCAGCGCGCTGTCGATGGCGAGTTTTTCAGCCAGGCGACTCTTGCCGGAGCGGGCGCCGCCGAGGATCAGTTGGAGCATGGTTATTTCCTTGAAATCTTCAGGGAGGCGACGGCCCCCTTCGCGGGCAAGCCCGCTCCTACAGGGTTATGAGGTGTACCCAATATCTATGATCGACGCAGATCAACTGTAGGAGCGGGCTTGCCCGCGATGAGGCCATGACAGGCGCCTCAAATCCCGCAGAGCTGTCGCAACAGCCCGGTATCCAGATGCTTCTCCACCAGATCCGCCAGTCGTTCGATATCACGCTCGCGCAAGGCGTGGTAATCCACGTCCTGCACCTCCTGCAAACCCGCCCAGCGCAGCAGCGCACTGCACGCCGCCGGCGATTCGAACAGCCCGTGCAGGTAGGTGCCGAAAATCTGCCCGTCAACACTTTGCGCACCATCACAGCGACCGTCATCCAGTTGCACGGCAGCATTTTCCAGCGCCGGTCCGGTGGTCACGCCGGCATGAATTTCATAGCCCGCCACCGGCGCATCTTCCAGCGCCAGGCGACCACGCACATTACGCAACTGCTTCTCTTGTTCGAGCTGGGTCTGGAACGCCAGCAGCCCCAAACCGGCACTGGATCCCGGTGCACCTTCGAGACCCAGCGGGTCATGCACCTGCTCACCGAGCATCTGCAGGCCGCCACAAATTCCCAGGAGTTTCCCGCCGTAACGCAGATGCCGGGTGATGGCGGTGTCCCAGCCGTTGGCCCGCAGGTACGCGAGGTCGCTGCGCACGCTTTTCGAGCCGGGAAGGATGATCAGATCGGCGGGTGGAATGGCTTGGCCAGGGCCGATGAATTGCAGGTCCACTTGCGGATGCAGGCGCAGCGGATCGAAGTCGGTGTGGTTGCTGATGCGCGGCAGCACCGGCACCACCACCTTCAGCACCTGTTCAGCCTTATCGGCCTGGCGCTGATCGATGCCGTCCTCGGCCTCCAGGTGCAGGTCCATCACGTACGGCAGCACGCCAATCACCGGTTTGCCGGTGCGCTCTTCGAGCCAGTCGAGACCGGGTTGCAGCAACGCGATATCACCACGAAAACGATTGATGATGAAGCCTTTGACCCGCGCCTGTTCGCTCGGCGACAGCAGTTCGAGGGTGCCTACCAGGTGGGCGAAAACCCCGCCGCGATTGATATCGGCAATCAGCAGCACCGGGCAATCCACCGCTTCGGCGAAGCCCATGTTGGCGATGTCACCTGCCCGCAAATTGATTTCCGCCGGCGAGCCTGCGCCCTCGACCATCACCAGCGGATACGCCGCGCTCAAGCGCTCGTGGGAGGCCAACACCGCTTGCAGGGCGATGGTCTTGTAGTCGTGATAGGCGACGGCGTTCATGGTGGTGACGGCGCGGCCATGGACGATCACTTGGGCACCGGTGTCACTGTTGGGCTTGAGCAGCACCGGATTCATGTCGGTGTGCGGCTCAAGGTTCGCGGCCTGGGCTTGGACCGCCTGGGCGCGGCCAATCTCGCCACCGTCGGCGGTCACCGCACTGTTGAGTGCCATGTTCTGCGGCTTGAACGGCACCACCCTGACGCCCTGGCGCGTGGCCCAACGGCACAGCGCGGTCACCAGCGTGCTTTTACCGGCATCCGATGTGGTGCCCTGCACCATCAGCGTGGTCATTGGTTTTCCTTGGCGAAATCTTCGAATGCCTGCGCCAGTCGCACCCAGGCGGCTTCGTCACCGGGCAAGCCGAATCGCAGGCTGCTGTTGTGCGTGAACAATCGCAG
>NZ_JBGCUL010000701.1:0-2411 GCF_054177685.1 Pseudomonas sp. P5_A2_2 | reverse complement strand
TCAATATGCAGTAACCCTGTGGCCCACCATTTTTTGATGGACCAATGAGAATCCCTGTGGGAGCGAGCTTGCTCGCGATAGCGATTAGACATTCAACATAGATGTTGACTGGCAGTCCCTCATCGCGAGCGAGCTCCCACAGTGGATCGAGTGAGTTCCGAATATCTGTTTCACGGAGTCATCGCCCCTATGAAGCACAACGTCATCCTTGTCGTGCTCGACGGCCTCAACCATGAGGTCGCCCGCCACGCCATGGGGCACCTGCAGGCTTACGTCGGCGCCGGACGTGCCGCACTCTACAAACTGGAGTGCGAGTTGCCGGCCCTGTCCCRCCCGCTGTACGAATGCATCCTGACCGGCGTTGCGCCCATCGACAGCGGCATCGTCCACAACAATGTCTCGCGCCTGTCCAACCAGCGCAGCATCTATCACTACGCTACCGACGCAGGTCTTGTGACTGCCGCTGCGGCTTATCACTGGGTCAGCGAGCTGTACAACCGTTCGCCCTTCGTGGCGGCCCGGGATCGCCACACCGATGATCCGCAACTGCCGATCCAGCACGGGCATTTCTACTGGAACGATCACTACCCGGATTCGCACCTGTTCGCCGACGCCGAAAACCTGCGCCTGCGCCATGCGCCGAACTTTTTGCTGATCCACCCGATGAATATCGACGACGCCGGGCACAAGCACGGCCTCGACACCCCGCAGTACCGCAACAGCGCCCGCTCGGCCGACATCATCCTGGCCGACTACCTGCAAGGCTGGCTCGATGCCGGTTATCAGGTGCTGGTCACCGCCGACCATGGCATGAACAACGACCGCTCCCACAACGGCCTGCTGCCGGAAGAACGTGAAGTGCCACTGTTCGTTCTCGGTGATGCGTTCAGCTTCGACGCCGACGCCGCGCCGAAACAGACAGAGATCTGCGGCACCGTCTGCCAATTGCTGGGCGTGCCCCACGACAAACCGGTCTGCCGGGAGCTGTTGAAGTGAATTCCATGACCCGCAGTAAATGGCTCGCTGCCCTGTGCCTGGTCCCGTTTGCGTTGTTCTTCATCGTGTTCGAGATCGCACCGCTGACCTGGGTGATGATCAACAGCCTGCAATCTGAAGAATTCGGCTGGGGCCTGGCCAACTTCAGCAAGATCTTCAGCTCGAAGTTTTACCTGCAGGCCATCCAGTACAGTCTTGAGATCAGCTTCTGGTCCAGCGTGTTCGGGATCATCATCGCGATACTGGGCGCCTACTCCCTGCGCCGGGTCGATTCGAAACTGCGCAACTTCGTCAACGCCTTCGCCAACATGACCAGCAACTTCGCCGGTGTGCCGCTGGCGTTCGCGTTCATCATTTTGCTCGGCTTCAACGGCAGCTTCACCATCATGCTCAAGCAGGCCGGCATCATTCAGGATTTCAACCTGTACTCGAAAACCGGGCTGATCATTCTCTACACCTACTTCCAGATTCCCCTCGGCGTACTGTTGCTGTACCCGGCCTTCGATGCCTTGCGCGAAGACTGGCGCGAGTCCGCCTCACTGCWCGGTGCGAGCGGCTGGCAATTCYGGCGACACATCGGATTGCCGGTGTTGACACCTGCGTTGCTCGGCACCTTCGTGATCCTGCTGGCCAACGCCCTCGGCGCCTACGCCACGGTGTACGCACTGACCACCGGCAACTTCAACGTGCTGCCGATCCGCATCGCGGCAATGGTGTCCGGTGACATTTCCCTGGACCCGAACCTGGCCAGCGCCCTGGCCGTGGTGCTGGTGGCCTTGATGACCCTGGTGACCATCGTGCATCAGTTGCTGTTGAAGAGGAGCTACCATGTCTCGCGCTGAACTGGGGTCCGCCGGTGTCTACCACCGCGTCGTGGTGTACTTGCTGTTTGCCATCCTGCTGTTGCCGCTGGCCGGCACGCTGATCTACTCGATCGCCAGCAGTTGGTCGGCGACCATTCTGCCCAGTGGCTTCACCCTCAAATGGTACATCCAGCTATGGAGCGATCCGCGCTTCCTGGATGCGTTCGGGCAATCGTTGCTGGTCTGCGTCGGTTCGTTGATCCTTTCCGTGGTGCTGATTCTGCCGCTGTTGTTCGTGGTGCATTACCACTTCCCGAAACTCGACGCGCTGATGAACATCCTGATCCTGCTGCCCTTCGCTGTGCCACCGGTGGTGTCGTCGGTGGGACTGTTGCAGCTCTATGGCTCCGGCCCCTTCGCCATGGTCGGCACGCCGTGGATCCTGATCGGTTGCTACTTCACCGTGGCGCTGCCGTTCATGTACCGGGCGATCACCAACAACCTGCAAGCGATCAACCTGCGCGACCTGATGGATGCCGCCCAGTTGCTCGGCGCCAGCACCTTTCAAGCCGCATTCCTGGTGGTGCTACCGAACCTGCGCAAGGGCCTGAT
>NZ_JBGCUL010000700.1:0-2412 GCF_054177685.1 Pseudomonas sp. P5_A2_2 | reverse complement strand
CTGAACAACTGCGGCTTGAGCAGGTAAGCGACGACCGTGGCGTCATGCACCGGGCCGCCCGGAATGCCGTAGTGCTCCATGTCGCCCTTGATGTATTCATTGAGAATGTCGCTCACCAGCCGGCTGGCGTTGTTGTTCAGCGCGGCAATCTGTTTCAGGCGCGCTTCGCTGGTCAGGATCTTGTGGGTCACATCCAGCGGCAGGTAGGTCAGCTTTACGCCACTCTTGAGTACCACTTCGGCGGCCTGCGGATCGGCGAACAGGTTGAACTCGGCCACCGGCGTGATGTTGCCGCCATTGAAGTGCGCACCGCCCATGACCACCACTTCCTTGATGCCCTGCACGATACCCGGCTCCTGGATCAACGCCAGGGCCAGATTGGTCTGCGGGCCGAGCATGGCGATAGTAATGCTGTGGGGCTTGGCCGATTTCAGCACATCAATCAGGTAAGTCACCGCACTGCCCTTTTCCAGGCCCTTCTTCGGCTCATGCACGGCGACGCCCGACAGACCTTCCTTACCATGAATATCCTCGGCATAGATCGGCGTGCGCATCAGCGGCCTGGGTGCACCGGCATAAACCGGCACCTCCTCACGCCCCGCCCACTCCCGGGCCAATCGTGCGTTGCGCGAGGTCTTGTCCAGGCGAACGTTGCCGGCAACGGTGGTCAATGCCCGAACATTCAGCTCGTCCGGCGATGCCAGGGCGAACAACAGGGCAACGACATCGTCGGCCCCCGGATCGGTGTCGATGATCAAGTCGATCTTTTGTGCCGCCTGGGCGTTCGTTGCGGTCATCAGGGACAAAAGCAGCAGACTCCGGAGCAATGGGTGCAGTTTCTGAGCATAGCGATACGGGGCGCACTCCTTGTGCCAGGGACATCAAAACGCGGACAGCCCGTCAAAACGTAACGCCGGCGACCAGCACAATGTTGCAGTACGGCTGACACTCGCCTGTCCGAACAATCGCCCTTGCCTGCCGGCTCAGGACCTTGAATTGTTCATGGGAGAGCACTTCACGCCGACCCAATGCGCCTTCGCCGTCCAGTTCATCCAGTGCGACCAGGGCCGGCGGCTTTTTATCGAAGATTTCCTGAGCCAGCACATGGCTTTCGACCTGCATCTCACTGAGCACGACCTTCAAGGTGCTGACAAAATCCGGAATGCCATGGGTCAAGGCCAGGTCGATCAATTCAACGCCCGGTGGAACCGGCAACCCCGCATCCCCGATGACGACCCTGTCGCCATGCCCCAATGAGGCTATCAGCCGTGACAGCGCAATGTTGAGCAGGGGTGTCTTTTTCATGGAGTTTTAAACGCCTGTACATCGCTCAAGGCGGGAATTGAAGGTTGTGCGCCGGCACGGGTGACCGACAGCGCCGCAGCCACCTGCCCGAAACGGATCGCCTGCACCTCATCTTGACCCGCGRCCAGCGCCGCAGCGAAACCGCCGACAAACGTMTCGCCGGCCGCCGTGGTATCGACAGCCTTTACCACGGGCGCAGGGAAATGTTCGAAGCGTTGGCCATCGGCAAACAGCGAACCTTGCGCACCGAGGGTGATGATCACCTTGCCGGCGCCCATGGCAATCAGGCGAGTCGCCGCGGCTTGGGCGGTGTCCAGGGAGTCCACCGAGAGACCGCTCAGGGCTGATGCCTCGCTTTCGTTGGGAATCAGGTAATCGATGGACGCGTACCAGTCCGATGGCAGCGGGCGGCTGGCCGGTGCCGGATTGAGGATGACGGTCTTGCCCAGCTCGCGACCGCGCTTGAGCGCATGGCCAACGGAAGCATCGGGCACTTCCAGCTGACAGATGAGCACGTCCGCCGCGTGTATCACCGAATCAGAACGGTCAATGGCTTCTGCGGTCAATGCACCGTTGGCCCCAGGGACGATCACGATGCTGTTCTGACTGCTGTCGTCGACCACGATCAACGCCACGCCGCTGGAACCGTCAACGGTGCTCACCGCCTGGCAATCGATCTGCTCGGCCAACAGCGCCCCGCGCAGCGCCTCACCATAAGCGTCATTGCCCACGCACCCGATCATCGACACCTGGGCCCCCAACCGCGCCGCAGCCACGGCCTGATTGGCGCCCTTGCCACCGCAGACGGTGGTAAACGACTGACCAATCAGCGTTTCACCGCCCTTGGGCAAGCGTGGTGCCCGGGTCACCAGGTCCATGTTCAAACTGCCTATTACCACTACTTTTGCTGGCATATATTGCTACTCATCGATTCTGTTTCGGCGGCGCTGTGGGTTCAGCGGCTTTCTGTTTTCAACGGCTCTCTGTTTTCAACGGCACTGGGCAAACACGCCGGCCAGCGGTGCCGTCGATTCACGCATGACGATACTCGGCGTCACGATCCGCTGATCGGTCGCCAGGCCCGGCGTGGCGATTCGCCGTAAAAGC
>NZ_JBGCUL010000699.1:0-2414 GCF_054177685.1 Pseudomonas sp. P5_A2_2 | reverse complement strand
ACCTTTCGCACAATTTCCAAAGGCTTGAATTTTGTATACAAAATTTACATACACATAAAGCAATCTACCCGATGCAATGTTACCGTTGCCACCTCACACAGGTCGGAGACGTGCGCGTGTTGATCCTTAAACTGCTGGTGATTCCAGGCTTTCTGCTACTGATTTCCCTGGCTGGCAAACGCTGGGGGCCGAGCGTGGCCGGTTGGTTGTCGGGGTTGCCGGTGGTGGTCGGGCCGATTCTGTTGTTCCTCGCCCTTGAACAAGGCGAGGCGTTCGCTGCGCAATCGGCCACCGCTGCGCTGTCGGCGATGTTCGCGATGATTGCGTTTTGCGTGACCTACGCCCAGATCGCGCAACGGGCCGGGTGGCCGCTGGCGTTGCTGATCTCGCTGTCGGTCTGGGCGCTGGTGGCGATTGCCCTGTCGCTGATCCCGGCATCCCTGGTGTTTTCGGTGTGCGCCGCCGCCACCGCGCTGCTCGCCGCACCGTACCTGTTCCCCGCCGTGCAACCGGTGCTCAATGGCCCGGCGCCGAAATCCGACAAGCTCCTGCTGCGCATGCTGGCCGGTGCATTGCTCACGCTAGTCGTGACCCTGCTGGCCAGCACTATCGGCGACCGCTGGAGCGGCCTGCTGGCGGTGTTCCCGGTATTGGGTAGYGTGATGGCGGTGTTCTCCCAGCAAACCCGTGGCCCGGCCTTTACCGCMGCGTTGCTGCGCGCCACCGCCACCGGCATGTACTCGTTCGCCGCCTTTTGCCTGGTGTTGGCGCTGGCCCTGCCGACGATGGGAATGAACGCTTTTGTGCTGGGCATCGCGGTGTCGGTGGCCATGCTGGGTGTGACCAAACGCCTGCTGGCGCGGCCGGCCGGTCCGACGACACACACTGAAGGCGCTGCCATCAAACGCTAGGCTGCATCGGGTCATCGGGATGTCCTCAGTATAGGTGGGTGCCCGGCCAAGGTGACCGCTCGGTAGAGCACGCTGGAATGCATCACAACCTCCATGGGATGATCGCGCCCCACCGCGCGCCCATCCCTGGAGATTCCGATGTCATTGTTGAGTAAAAAAGCCCTTGTCCTGCTGCTGGCAGCCGCTACCGGCCTGGGGGCTTTGAATGCGCAGGCCGCCAAGGCCGCTTCCAGCGATGCGCCCGCCCAGAAAGTCTCGATGCTCGGCGGCAAGTTCACCTTCAACCTGCCCAAGGGTTTCATCGCCAACCCGCTGCCGGCCAGCCCGGAGGGTGCGAGCGGCACCCTGTACAGCAATGAAACCACCAAGACCGTGGTGATCGCCGCTGAAAACACCCTGCCCAACAGCATCAGTGTCAAGGACAACGACGGCGCGTTCCTCGACGGCACCGTGGCCGACTTCGATTCGGCGCAACACAAGTCCCTGCCCGACTACAACAAACTGAGCGAGAAAAGCCTGACCCGGAAAACCGGGCTGGGCCTGCGCCAGGTCGACGGCACTGCCACACAAGGCGGTGGCATGACCCTCACCACCACGCTGATGGCGGCATCCGGCACCCGCATGGCGGTGATCCAGGTGATTTCCCGTCCCGGCGACATGGCGGCCCACGAAACCCTGATCAAACAGATCGTCAGCGCAAAATAAGGCTCAGGGGTTGAGACGCTGCAACCAGGCGCTCAAATCCTGGATCTCGTCGGCGCTGATGTTGTGGCCGACACCGGGATAGCCGTGAAACTCGGGCTCGAGCGACACGCTCTGCAGCAGGCTGTTGGCTTCAGTGCCGTCGCTGTAGGGAAGGCGTTTGTCCTGCTCGCCATGACCGATGAAAATCGCCAGCGACTGGCGTTTTTCATCCGGCACAAGCTCGGACTTGAGCACCGGCAGAATCCGCCCGCTCAACGCAGCGATGCCACCGAACGCCTCGGGATACCGCAGGCCCACTTCGTAGGACATGATCGCGCCCTGGCTGAAGCCGACCAGGAACACCTTCTCGGGTTCGGTGTGATATTTCTTCGTGGCCTGTGCGACGAATTCCAGCAGCAACTGGCCGCTGGATTTCAGATCATCGGTCTCGCCGTTGTAGGCCCCTTCACCCTTCTTGCGAAACCACTGGTAACTGCCCTCCTGCATCACAATCGGCGCTCGTACCGACAGGTAGGTGTAGGACTCGGGCAAGTCATCCTTGATGCCGAACAGGTCCTGCTCGTTACTGCCGTAACCGTGGAGGAAAATCACCAGGGGTTGATGGTTCGAATCGGCGTTGGCCTGTTCCAGGTATTTGAGCGGCAAGTCGGTTTGCAGCGGGGTTTGGGCGTGGACGACAGTAGATGCCAGGAGCGTAAGCAGCGCGAGAATCTTCAACATGGGTCTTCCTTCACGGAATGCAGGATTCGGGGAAGAGCCTAACACTGGTCAGTAGGCAGAGGCATCTCTAGCGTGGCG
>NZ_JBGCUL010000698.1:0-2414 GCF_054177685.1 Pseudomonas sp. P5_A2_2 | reverse complement strand
CTCCTGGCCTTTGCGCGAGGTGTAGCTCTGCACCTGGTCCTTGTCGATCTTGCCCACGGCAAAGTATTGCGCCTGCGGGTGAGCGAAGTACCAGCCGCTGACCGCTGCCGCCGGGAACATGGCGTAGTGTTCGGTGAGGAACACGCCGCTGCGGCCTGCGCGCATTTCCTGGGCTTCTGGATCGAGTAGGGCGAACAGCTGGGCCTTCTCGGTGTGATCCGGGCACGCCGGGTAGCCCGGAGCCGGGCGGATGCCGGTGTATTGCTCTTTGATCAGCGCCTCGTTGTCCAGCGTCTCATCCTTGGCGTAACCCCAGTAGTCTTTTCGCACCTGCTGGTGCAGCCACTCGGCGCAGGCCTCGGCCAGGYGGTCGGCCAGGGCCTTGACCATGATCGAGTTGTAATCGTCGCCGGCGTCCTGGTAGGCCTTGGCGACCTCTTCGGCACCGATCCCCGCGGTGGTGATGAAGCCACCCACGTAGTCGGTCACTTCACTGTCTTTGGGCGCAACGAAGTCGGCCAGGGAGAAGTTCGGCTTGCCGTCGGTCTTGATGATCTGCTGGCGCAGGTGGTGCAGCTTGGCCATTGGCTTGCCGTCATCGCCATAGAGCTCGATGTCGTCGTCATGCACCTGGTTGGCCGGCCAGAAGCCGAACACCGCACGGGCGCTGATCAGTTTCTCGTCGATCAGTTTGGTGAGCATTTCCCGGGCATCTTTGTATAGCGAGGTGGCGGCTTCACCGACCACTTCGTCCTGGAGGATGCGCGGGAACTTGCCGGCCAGGTCCCAGGATATGAAAAACGGCGTCCAGTCGATGTATTCGGCCAGAACGTTGAGGTCGATGTTGTCCAGCACCCGCGTACCGGTGAAAGTCGGTTTGACCGGTGTGTAGCTCGCCCAGTCGAATTGCGGCTTCTTGGCGATGGCCGCGCCGTAGCTCAGGCGTTCGGTGCGGGCGCTGCGGTTGGCAGTGCGCTCGCGAACCTCGATGTAGTCCTGGCGGGTTTTCTCGACGAAACCAGCCTTGAGTTCCCTGGACAGCAACTGGGTCGCCACGCCCACGGCGCGGGAGGCGTCGGTGACGTAGATCACCGCGTCGTTGCTGTACTTGGGCTCGATCTTCACCGCCGTGTGCGCCTTGGAGGTGGTGGCGCCACCGATCATCAACGGCAGGTGGAAGTCCTGACGCTGCATTTCGCGGGCGACGTGGACCATTTCATCCAGCGACGGGGTGATCAGGCCGGACAGGCCAATGATGTCGCACTTCTGTTCCTTGGCCACCTGGAGGATTTTCTCCGCCGGCACCATCACGCCGAGGTCGACGATGTCATAGCCGTTACAGCCCAGCACTACGCCAACGATGTTCTTGCCGATGTCGTGCACGTCGCCTTTGACGGTCGCCATCAGGATCTTGCCCTTGGCCTCTGGCTTGTCGCCTTTTTCCAGTTCGATGAACGGGATCAGGTGCGCCACGGCCTGCTTCATCACGCGAGCGGATTTCACCACTTGCGGCAGGAACATTTTACCGGCACCGAACAGGTCGCCGACGATGTTCATGCCGGCCATCAACGGGCCTTCGATCACTTCGATCGGGCGGGCGAAGGATTGGCGCGACTCTTCGGTGTCTTCAACGATGTGGGTGGTGATGCCTTTGACCAGCGCATGCTCCAGACGCTTGTTGACGTCCCAGTTGCGCCACTCTTCGGTCTCGGCTTCCTTGACACTGCCGTCGCCCTTGTATTTGTCGGCGATGGCGAGGAGGGCGTCGGTGCCTTCCGGGGTGCGGTTGAGGATCACGTCTTCCACGGCGTCGCGCAGTTCCACCGGGATCTGGTCGTAGATCTCCAGTTGGCCGGCGTTGACGATGCCCATGGTCAGCCCGGCGCGGATTGCGTACAGCAGGAATACCGAATGGATTGCCTCGCGCACCGGGTTGTTGCCACGGAACGAGAACGACACGTTGGACACGCCACCGGAGGTCAGCGCATACGGTAGCTCGTCGCGGATGTAAGCACAGGCATTGATGAAATCGACGGCGTAGTTGTTGTGCTCTTCGATACCGGTGGCCACCGCGAAGATGTTCGGGTCGAAGATGATGTCTTCCGGCGGGAAGTCCACTTCGTTGACCAGAATATCGTAGGAGCGCTTGCAGATTTCTTTCTTGCGCGCTTCGGTGTCGGCCTGGCCGGCTTCGTCGAAGGCCATCACCACTACCGCGGCGCCGTAGCGCTTGCACAGTTTGGCGTGATGAATGAACTGCTCGACGCCTTCTTTCATGCTGATCGAGTTGACGATGCCCTTGCCCTGGATGCATTTCAGGCCGGCTTCGATCACTTCCCACTTGGAGGAGTCGATCATGATCGGCACGCGGGAGATGTCCGGTTCGCCGGCAATCAGATTGAGGAAGGTCACCA
>NZ_JBGCUL010000697.1:0-2416 GCF_054177685.1 Pseudomonas sp. P5_A2_2 | reverse complement strand
GGGGGAGCTAATTGAGCGCGACAACCAGTGTCTGGCCAAATTCGCGCAGAGCGGCGCCGGACTGTATCAGCTCTTCCGTGAGCGCAGAGTTGGCGAGATCTGACTGCCCTACGCAAACAAATCTACGGCTCAGGTATTTGTTTCCGTTGGTGGTGTTGTGATCTTTCAGCGAGAAGGCCATCAGCCTGGTCTGCATCAGTACTTCACTGTAGATCCCGCTCATCTGATGCGCCTCTGGCGCGCGGGGCGCGCAAGCGGAGTCGTCAAAATGTATTCTGATCTCGCTGCCAAACGGGCAGTCATCCCGAGAGAGAATCAATTGTCGAGACAGGTAATGCTCTGCGTGACCGTAGAGTCGCACGCTCMCTGTTGCGTTCATAATACAGAAACTCCCTTCTACATTAAGAATCAGGTTGTCGAGATCAGACCCCTGATTAAACGATATCCATGCCCACGAATACTTTGTATGGCGTTGCTGCCATACATGCCTTTTATTTTGCCGCGAAGGCGACTGATCGACTTTTCCAAGGCTCTTGGGTCATAAAAATTTATATTCAGCCCCATGATCCTGGCGATTTCATCATGGCTCAATATCTGGTTTTTTGTTTGAGAGAAAGCCTCAAGAATTTTCATTTCCGCAAACGATACGTCCAGCTTTTTATAGTCGCCAATCAGGCACATGCGAGTGGGGTCCAAAAGCAGATTATGCTTTTTTTGCCATTCTGGACTGCTAAAAAACTCCGACAGTGCGTCAGTATTTTCGCCTGCAAAAGTGTCGCAATTAATACAGTAGTCGGCCCCGGCAAGAAAGTATTTCATCTTGTTGTAGGTGCCTCTACCGGTGATGGCGATGAAAATTATTGACGCCAGATTATCGGCGCGAATGTTTTCTACCAGGGTGAGGCTCTCAACAAACGCTTGAGGGCTGTCAATAACGATGAAAATTGCACGGTATGAATTAGAATTCTTGTTTCTTTTGAATGAGTTGCTATAGCACATTGCATCAACGGCAATATCCTGGCCTACGTGGCGTGCGACTAATTCCCTAAAGCCCTCAGCTAGCGTGTGGGTTCGCCCAATGGTGAGAACACCTGTCTCCTCCTTCACGTCGCTGTGGCCTGTAGTCGTTAATTTCCCTGTAAGCATCATGCTTTGACTCGGATAGGTGCTGGCATTCGAATGTTAAAGCACCAATTCTCGCTTGTGACTGACAATTGGTAACATTTCACTGTTTTTTCAGACGGCCGTCTCGTTTTTTTAACATTGCCGGTGATTCTGACGTGATGGTTTGCCCGCTGGTGGTTCGAGGTGCCTGATGATCGATGGCAATCTCGTGGGGTTGATGAGGTATAGCATTGTGCCATCTATTGGTCCAATGCCCCGTATTTTCGCAGCCATATGACCGCGCATGTCGTTAAAGTTTCAGCCACCTGACTTTTTTTGATTGGGCGTCATGAGGCGGTAGGGTTTTGTTGTTTCAAGTGCGATTTTTTGCTCTTGTCTGGCTCAGTATTCTCCAATATTAACCGTTATATAACGTTGGTGTTGGTGGTGTCGGCCATGGACATTTCATAACATTGAGTTTTATTGATCGGCCTAATGCGCTTTACTTTCGTGTTGGCGTTGAATTAGAGCGAAGTCGACGCATGGGTATTTATCGATGAGGGGGGGGTAATGGATCTTTGGACAGCCATCACAGTATTGATTTTAGGGATGGTCGAAGGTCTGACGGAGTTCTTGCCGATATCAAGTACAGGGCACCAGATTATCGTCGCGGACTTGCTCGGCTTCGGCGGCGAGCGAGCCATGGCCTTCAACATCATCATTCAATTGGGCGCGATCCTGGCGGTTGTCTGGGAGTTCCGCCGCAAGATTCTCGAGATCGTTACCGGCTTGCCGACCCAGCGCAATGCGCAACGTTTCACCTTGAATCTGTTAATCGGTTTTCTCCCGGCAGTGGTCTTGGGGGTGTTGTTCGCCGATAAGATCCATGAGTATCTGTTTAATCCAATCACTGTTGCAGTGGCACTAGTGGTGGGTGGCATCATCATGTTGTGGGCCGAGCAGCGGGAACATGTGGTGTCTGTCGACCATGTTGACGACATGCGCTGGACCGACGCCCTCAAGGTCGGTTTCGTGCAATGCCTGGCGATGATTCCGGGCACCTCGCGCTCGGGATCGACGATTATCGGTGGATTACTGTTTGGCCTGTCGCGTAAGGCTGCCACGGAGTTTTCGTTCTTTCTGGCGATGCCGACCATGGTCGGTGCCGCCGTGTATTCCGGCTATAAGTTTCGGGATCTGTTCCAGGCCGGGGACCTGCCAGTGTTTGCGCTGGGTTTCGTGACGGCGTTCTTTTTCGCCATGATCGCCGTGCGTGGTTTGCTCAAGTTCATTGCCGGCCACAGTTACGCCG
>NZ_JBGCUL010000696.1:0-2433 GCF_054177685.1 Pseudomonas sp. P5_A2_2 | reverse complement strand
CAACAACATCGCGATCAGCTCAGCCGTCGGCAACTGGAGCGTCTGCGTTGTCGACACCTGCAGATCCACGGCCAAAGTAACCAGGGTGCATTACGCAGCGGCCGGATCGTTCAGGTGGCCGAACATCCATTGGCGAATTTCAATGATCAATGGCTGGTCACCGAAATTCGCCATCAGGGGTGTCATTCATCGATTCTGTTCGACGACTCACCGGGCATCACCCCGGGCTACTGCAATCAATTCAGCGCCATCCCCTGGTCGACAGTGTTCAGGCCCTCGCTCAAACAACCCAGGCCGAGCATTCCCGGGTATCAGCCCGGCCAAGTGTGCGGCCTGGTCGGGCAACCGCCGACGGTGGATGAGGATGGCCGGGTTCAGGTGAACCTCTGGCCCGCCACACAATCAGTCGCAGCGGCGTCCGATGGCCTGTGGCTGCCGCTGGCGCTGACCACCGCCGAGGACTGGATCGACCCGTCCCGCCTGCCCTTGGCCGGCAGCGAGGTACTGGTGATTTTCCTCGACAGTGACCCGGATCGCCCGGTGCTCTGTACGGCCATGGGCCCTGCGCCTCAACCTCGCCGCCCTCGCCCGCGTGAGCCCCGTGGCGATACCCGCCTGCTGTTCGACTGGCTGCTCAGCCGCTCGGACCTTGCGCCCTGAGATTCAGCCCTTGTCAGCCTTGCCGGCCGCAGCAGCGAACTGCGCCAAACGCACGTCCAGATGCCGTGGCCGACGCCCGTGATCCTCCGCACGCTCCTTGCGGCGGATGGCGTTGCGCACCATCAGCGAGCCGATGTAGCGAATCGGTTCCGGCGGGAAAAAACCCAGCGGTCCGTTGACCAGTGGCGAACGGGTCCAGGGGTTGTCCAGGCCCAGGACCATCGACGCCAGAATCTGCCCGCCCATATGGCAGGGCCCGACACCGCTGCCGGAGTAGCCAAAACCGTAGAACACATTGCCACTGGCGCTCATCTGCCCGAAAAACGGCAGCCCGGTCACCGAACGGTCCGACGGACCATTCCAGGTCGCTTCGACCTTGACGTCGGCAAACGCCGGGAAGAAATCCGCCAGGCTGTTCTGCAACAGACCGGCATAGGGTGAAGGCTGATCGAACACCGGCAGCATGCGTCCACCGTAAGCGAAGGTATTGCCACCCTTGCCCAGCATGATCCGGCCGTCCGGGGTGTTGTGATAGTAGTGCACGAAAATCCGCGAATCGAGCACCGTGACGCCGCTGGTCAGGCCGATTTCGTCGAGCAAATCCGGCCGTGGCTCGGTGATCAGCATGTCGCTGGAAACGATCGCCACGCTGCGTTCGAACTGCGGGAACGCCCGGGCCATCCAGGCGTTCATCGCCAGCACCACCCGGTCGGCGCGGACGGTGCCGCTGGGGGTTTGAATGCCCACCGGTTTGCCCTCTTCCAGCCCGGTCATCGCGGTGTTTTCGTGAATCCTCACGCCCAATTGCAGGGCGACCCGGCGCAGACCGCGCACCAGTTTGCCCGGTTGCACACTGGCCGCGGCTGGGGAAAACCAGCCTTCCAGGTGTTTGCTGGAACCGGCCATGCGCTGCACATCGGCCACCGGCCGCTGGGTGAACGAGTTGATGCCGTGGCGCTCCAGTGCGGCGATGACTGCATCGGTGGAGCCGCATTGCGCACGGTTGGTGGCGGTGTAGAGCGTACCGTCGAGGCGGTAATCGGCGTCCACCGCGTATTGCTCGCAGAAGGTGCCGATGGCATGGATGCTGCGCTCGGACTCCTTGACCAGGCGCACGGCCTCTCCGACGCCGAACAAACGCTCAAGGGTGAAATACTTGGCCGACCACGACAACGCACAACCGCCGTTGCGTCCACTGGCCCCCGCACCGCAGATGTCTGCCTCGATCAGCAGCACGTCCAGCTCGGGGTTCTGCTCCTTGAGCATGATCGCGGTCCACAACCCGGTATAACCGCCGCCGACGATGCACACGTCGGCGCGGCTGTCGCCTTCCAGTGGCGGACAGGTTTCGGATGCATCAGCCTTCAAGGCCTGGTCCAGCCAAAAGGGTCTCATGGGAAATCTCCAGTCAATGGCCCACACGCCAGCCTGCCGCAGGTGCAGCAGGCGACGCGGGGCAGGATTCAGGTACGCAGGGGTTTGATGGTCATCGCTTGATTGGGCACGTAGGCGAACTGAGTACCCAGGCCACTGGGGCGGCTGTTCCAGTGCGGGATCAACACCAGCGCGGAAAACATTGCGCAGCCGGCGAAGACGATGAACACGGTAACGGTGTCGAAGTAGCCCGGCAGCAGCCCGCCGAGAATCGCCCCGACCGAGCCGCAACCGTTGACGAAACCGGCTGCCGTGGCCCCCGCCTTGGCGGTGCCGAAGTCGATGGCGGCCGCGCCGCTGATCATCGAATCCGGTCCGTAGAGGGTCAGGCCCATGACG
>NZ_JBGCUL010000695.1:0-2434 GCF_054177685.1 Pseudomonas sp. P5_A2_2 | reverse complement strand
GATCATTGCCAATTACTTCATTTCGTCGCGACTGTTCGAGCACACACTGCAAATCAGCACCACCATCGGCACCGAGCAGGCAGCGTTTTCCCTTGCCACCGCTCGGGGCGCCAAAGAGCTGAACGCGATTCTCGACAAGGCGCTACTAAGCATCTCGCCGGAAGAACTGGGCATCATCAACAGCCGTTGGCGCGGCTATTCGGCGTCTTCGCAAAACACCTGGCGCAACTATCAACGGCTGTTCTATCAGATCGTCATCGGTGCCGGCGTGCTGCTGCTGATTTCCATTGCGTGGAACGACTACATGCGACGCCAGATCAAGCAACGCAAGGCCGCCGAGCGTGCGTTGAACGATCAGTTCGAGTTCATGCGATCGCTGGTCAATGGCACGCCCCATCCGATCTACGTACGTGATCGCCAGGGGCTACTGCAAAGTTGCAACGACAGTTACCTGCAAGCGTTCAGCGCCAGGCGTGAAGATGTCATCGGCAAAAGTGTCATGCAGGGATCGATGAGCAATGTATTCGAAGCCCGGGAGTACCAGGCTGACTACCAACGCGTGGTGGCCGAGGGCAGACCGTTGATCGTCGATCGCGAGCTGCACATTGGCGGCCGGCGGTTGACGATCTATCACTGGATTCTTCCCTATCGGGATTCCAGCGCAAAAGTGCAAGGCATTATCGGTGGCTGGATCGATATCAGCGAACGGCGGCAACTGCTCGATGATCTGCGTTGCGCGAAAGAACGTGCCGATAACGCCAACCGGGCCAAAAGCACGTTTCTGGCCACGATGAGCCATGAGATCCGCACGCCGATGAATGCAATGATTGGAACGATGTTATGATTTTATTTCGAGTCTAGAGGTGGTGGCTGTGCAAAAGCTCTGTTTCTCCTACGTGCGGTATTCAAGCTGGACACAACGCAACGGCGATAGCGTTAAACGACAGAACGAGATGGTAGCCAAGTGGCTGCTGGAGAACCCCGAATACGTCTTGAGCGAACAACGCTACAACGACCACGGGAAGTCAGGCTATCACGGTGATCATCTGGATAACGCTTTTGGTCGTCTGCTGGCCGCTGTGGAGAATGGCGACATTCCCCGTGGCAGCAAGGTACTGATTGAGCAGATTGACCGTGCAGGACGTTTGGCACCAATGGAGATGCTCCCGCTGGTCTCCAAGATCGTCAATGCTGGTGTTGACCTTGTGACGCTGGATGACGGCATTACGTACAACCGAGAATCAGCCAACAGCAACCATCTGTTCTTGCTCGTTGCCAAGGTACAGCAGGCATACCAGTACAGTGACAACTTGAGTCGTCGCTTGAAAGCTGCCTATGAAACCAAACGAAAGAAAGCTGCTGCTGGTGAAGGTGCTACACGCCGTATGCCGTTATGGATACGTGATGGAAAGCTGAGAGACGATATCGCACCTTTCATTGTTCAAGTGTTCGAAGATTTCGCTGCTGGTATCGGTGAGCGTCGTATTCTTGGGCGACTGAAAGACCAGCACTCTGACTTCAATACAACCAGCCCTTCGACGTTCAGACGCTGGCTACGTAACCCGGTGGCTATAGGTCGTTGGAATGATATTGAGGATGTATGGCCTGCTGTTGTCAGCAAGGAACTTTGGTTTCGTGTTCAAAAACGTATCAACGACAGTAGTGCAACCCCCAAGGCTGCTGCTTCGAAGTATCTTCTGACAGGAATTGTGAAGTGTGCCAGATGCGGCAAGAACTACTGTGTTGGTGGGCAGAAAGGCGCTCTCACAATGTTGTGCGTCAGTCGTCACAGGTTTGGTGGTGGTGCTGGGGGCTGTACAAACAGTCGCTCTATACCCTATGCCGTATTCGACTTTATCCGCTCTCAAACAGCCCATGCCGCACTTGTACGAGCAGCACAGAGTCAGAACCTGACAACCAGTGAAAAACGCCTAATTGAAATTGATGGTGAGCTGGCCGAACTACAGCGTCAGTTTGTGAATGTATCAGGTGGGCTAGCCAAGTATGGAATGGTCAAGGCTATCACTGATGTTCTAGATCGTGTGACAGCACAGATTTCAAAACTTGAGCAAGAGCGTGTTTTGTTGAACGCTACACCAGCACCAACAACAATGGATGACATGCTGGGTTTTGAGGATATCTTACTAGACGACGATACCGTCAAGCTCAACGCCCTGCTTCAAGGTGTCGGATATTCAATGATCGTAGATGACCGTACAATCACCGTGATGGAGTCTAGTGTGTACAGTGCGTTAGATGTTCAGGTTTACCGCTATCTTGGCTCAGATCGTGTTAACGGCACGTACAAACTCAACGTGAATGATGAAAGCGTGTATCACTTGCCCAATCTGGACTCCAAGGTGCAGAAGGAACAGTACGATACGCAAATTAAAGAGGAAGCTGATATTGCAAATGAAATTGCACAGTTGGTAGC
>NZ_JBGCUL010000694.1:0-2436 GCF_054177685.1 Pseudomonas sp. P5_A2_2 | reverse complement strand
GGGGGCGCTGCTCGCCAGTTCCGAATGGTTGTTCAATGCGGTGAAATTCATCGGTGCCGGTTATTTGTTCTACCTGGGCATCAGACAATTGTTCAAAAAGGGCCCGATGCTCCCGGACGGGATTCAGGATAACTTGAAGAAAAGCCGGCCGACTCGCTCCAAACTGTACAAATCGGCCTTCCTGACGGCGGTGACCAACCCCAAGGCGACGATGTTCTTCACCGCGCTGTTTCCGCAGTTCATCGATCAGAGCACGGCATTGCTGCCGCAATTTCTGATCCTGACCTCGATCTTCATGGCATTGTCGGTGTCGTCCCTGAGCCTCTATGCCGCGCTCGCCTCGCRGGCCAAGGGTGTGCTGACCCGGCCTGCGCTGTCCCGCTGGGTTAGCCGGGTGGTGGGGTCGACATTCATCGGTTTCGGTGCTGCCATTCTGACGATGCGGCGGCAGGCGGCGTAAGGGGAGTCGGGCTTGTAACTCCGGTAACAGGAAGGCCGGGGACTGTGAAACTCTGTACGAACCTACCCAGTAAGCGCTTCAAGGAAGATTAAACGGCGCATCATGGGGGAAGCCCTTTACCGGAAAGTATCGGTGAATCGGGTGTTGGATAAGGTTGAAATTACGGAGTAGCCATTCCGTTCAGTGGCGACCGGTTTACTCGCCACTGATTAGATTCGCGTCTTGGAGCATTCACGAGTGACCGCTTTTGGCTGTGCTGCCTTACTTCCCCGTCAGCCCCTGCAGATGTCGGTACCCGGCCGCCTGAGTGAAATCGGCCAAATACCAGATTGCTCCGTTGGCTCCCCATAAGCCGTCGTTGACTTCATCAAGGATGATCGACGTCATGACGATTCTTTGGTCGTTCGCTTCTTTCGACCGGCTTACCGCTTGATGCAAACGCTGTACATAGTCGCCTCGCATGGCCTCGCTCAGTACACCGCTGGGGACTTTGACCTGGATGATGCAAGGAATGGCTTGAGCGCTGACATCCACGCCACCACATGTCCAGGAACCGGAAGCCACTTCTTCAATGAGCGTCCAGCACAGGCTCCGTTGACGTGGATCGCTGCCGATTTGCTCGACCTCGACGGCCACTTTCGTAATCGCTTCGCTAAGCAGTACCCGTTGTTCGCAAGTAAAGGAACCTTGAGGCACTTTGATCAGGATATTTGGCATACAGGTTAACGCTCAATGAAATGGAGTCGTTATTGAGCCAGCACGGAGTCGCTGCAACTAGCGACCGAATCGACATCTTTCGTGCATAATCAGCCAATGAATGATTTTACAATTGTGGTACTTCCTGGCGCCTTTGCCTCCAGTGTCGCACTGACCCTGGATATCCTTTCGACGGCGGCCATCCTCGCCGAGCGATTGGGCACTGCTGTCCCACGTTGGCAAGTCTGTGGGGTGAATACGGATCGCGTTCCCCTCGGCCAAGGCATGCACATTTTGGTTCAGCCCCTGGTTACCAGCCCTGATGACCGCTCATGCTGGATCATCCCAGGCATCGGCATAGCGGACGTCGCCTTGATTGAGCAACGGTTGCAACAGCCGGACATTGCTTTGCTGGTGCCGGCATTACGGGCGCATATGCGGGCTGGTGGTAACGTAGCCGCATCATGTTCTGCGGTATTCGTGTTGCAGGCTGCGAACGTGCTCGCTGGGCGTTGTGTTACCACTTCCTGGTGGATGGCACCCTTGCTCCAGCAGTGGGCGTCGGAGTGCCAGGTAGATGCCGACCGCATGGTGATCTCCGATCCCCCGTTGCTTACCGCAGGCGCAGCGTTAGGTCACAGCGATCTGATGCTGCAACTTCTACGCAGCCATTTCTCCCCGGCATTGGCAAATGCCGTTGCACGAACGCTACTGATAGACGGCCGACAGCTGCAATCGCCCTTCATGGTTCCGGCAATGATGGCTCAGGGAAATGAATTGATCGCAAAGCTGACGGCTCATATCGAAGCCTCACTACCGGCGACCATCAACGTCAGTACACTCGCATTCGACTTTGGCTTGTCAGAGCGAACGTTGTCTCGACACATACACAAGGCTACCGGCTACAGCCCGTTGCGGCTGATCCAGCGTGTCCAGGCCAATAAAGCCCGGGAGCTGCTGGTAAACAGTAAATACTCGGTCGATACCATTGCCGAACGCGTCGGATACCGGGATGCCACGTCTTTGCGGCGATTGATGAAAAAAATGCTTAACGCAACACCCCGGCAATTGCGTTAAGCCGATATGTCTCGCTCCTTTTAAAGTGGTCGATTAAGTAGAAGCAAACGTGCCGCCAGCGCTGTCATAACCGCAGCGAAGCTATAGGCTCCCAGGCGTTTGGAGATCATGCCCTCGCGAAGGCGCATATGCAGCTGTCCGGCACAAAATCCGAGTAGGGCATGAAAGATCAATGCGATAAGTGCAAGCAATAACCCCAAGAA
>NZ_JBGCUL010000693.1:0-2442 GCF_054177685.1 Pseudomonas sp. P5_A2_2 | reverse complement strand
TTTCTACCACGCGTTGAAAGGCCTGCCGACTGTCGCGCCTGCCGGTGGCGAAGCCTTCGTCGAGCGTTTCACCCAGGTGATGAACGACGACTTCGGCACGCCGGAAGCCTGCGCGGTGCTGTTCGAGATGGTCCGCGAGATCAACCGCCTGCGCGAGAGTGATCTGAACGCAGCGGCCGGTCTGGCAGCCCGTTTGAAAGAACTGGCCAGCGTGCTGGGTGTGTTGCAGCTCGAGGCCGATGACTTCCTGCAGGCCGGTGCCGAAGGGCGCGTGGATGCCGCTGAAGTCGAGGCGCTGATCGCTGCGCGCCTGGCGGCACGTGCCGGCAAGGACTGGGCTGAATCCGACCGCATCCGCGACCAACTCACCGCCATGGGCGTGGTGCTGGAAGACGGCAAGGGCGGCACGACCTGGCGTCTGGCGGACTGATAGTTTTGCTTGTTACAGACAAAACCCGCCTAGTGCGGGTTTTTGTTTATGGGGTTGGACTCCAGGCTTGTGTTGACAGGGCTGACGCCTTCGCGAGCAGGCTCGCTCCTACATTGGATTTTCGTAATGTCTGAATGTGGTGTGCGACGCAGATCCCCTGTGGGAGCGAGCTTGCTCGCGATGGTCTCAAGCCAAACACCGCCAGTGCGGCCAACCTGTCATTCAGTCTGCCGCAACCGCTTGTAAAGGGTATTGCGGCTAACGCCCAGTCTGCGGGCGAGATACGAAATGTTCCCCCCAACCGCCTGCAACTGCCGGTTCAAATCCTCGGCATCATTCAGGTCCACGGCCAACGGCTCTGGCGCCTCCACCGGCTCCATTTCCAGATCGACAAAAAAATCATCCGGCAAATGTTCCGGTCGTACTGGTTGTTCTTCGGCCATCGCCAACGCCACCTGCATCACGCTGCTGACCTGGCGCAAATTGCCCGGCCATGGGTGGCGGTCGAACAGCTCTAATACTTCGCGGCTTAGGCCCGCCCACTGGCTCGGTTCGCGGTGCTGTTCCCACAGGCGCTTGAACAGAGCTTCTTTATCACTGCGTTCCCTGAGCGGCGGCAACTCCAGGGTCAAGCCGCCGATCCGGTAATACAGATCCTCACGAAACCGCCCCAACTGAACCTGCTCGCGCAGCACATGATTGGTTGCGGAAATGATGCGGATGTCCACCGGGAACAACTCACTGCTGCCCACCGGTTGCACGCAACGCTCCTGCAATACCCGCAGTAACCGCGCTTGGGTAGGCAGCGGCATGTCACCGATTTCGTCGAGAAACAGCGTGCCTTTGTCAGCCTTGCGGATCAGACCAATACTGCCTTTCTGGTTGGCCCCAGTGAACGCGCCTTTCTCATAACCGAACAACTCGGACTCCACCAATTCGGCGGGAATCGCCGCACAGTTGACGGCAATGAACGCTTGTTTGCTGCGCGAGCTGGCCTGGTGCAGCGCTTTGACGAACACTTCCTTGCCGACCCCGGTTTCGCCGTGGATCAGCAAGGGAATATCTTTTTCCAGCAAGCGCTCGGCCTGACGCACGGCCTTTTCCACGCGGCTGTCGCCGAAGTGCAGGGTGTTGAGGCTGATGGCCGCGGGAGCAGCTACAACCKGCTCGGCGAATACTCGGGGTTGAATTGATGCCTGTTTCGGCCGCTTCAACAGGCACTGGAAGCGGTTGCGCCCAGAGGTTTGCAAGGCGAAGGGCAGGCCTTCGGGCTGGTTCAGCAACTCCAGCAGCGAGACCTTGAACAGGCTTTCGACACTGACCCGCGACAGGCTGATGCCCAGCAGATTGTCGGCCCTGCGGTTCGCCGACAGCACCTGGCCGCTTTCATCGAAGATCAGCAACCCCGCCCACTGGCTGTCGAGGTTGTTCAGGCCGGTATTGAACGTCAACTGGAAATGCTGGCCATGGAACAGGTTGAGGATCAGCCGGTTTTCCACGGTCTGGCTCATCATCTTGACCATGCCCAGGGTGTGGGAGGGTGGCAGGTAGCTGTCGCTGGACACGTCCAGCACCGCGATCACCTTGCGCTCGGCATCGAAAATCGGCGCGGCGGAACCGGTCATGAAGCGGTTGGCCTTGAGGAAATGTTCGTCGTGCTCGATGTGTACCGCTTGTTCACAGGCCAGGGCGGTGCCAATGGCGTTGGTGCCGCTGCAGCGCTCCATCCAGCTGGCGCCGGCGCTGAACCCCCGGGCCAGTTTGGGTTCGATAAAGCGCTGTGTACCCCACGACGTGAGCACCTGGCCCTGATGGTCGGCGAGCATGATCAGGCAATTGGAGTTGCTCAGGATGTTCTCGTAGTAGGGCAGCACTTCCTGGTGGGTGGTTTGCACCAGTGAATGCTGGCTCTCCAGCAATTGCGCAATTCCCGCGGCCGGCAATTGGTCGAATGCCGGCGCGCTCTGATGGCTGAGGCCAAACGCGCGGCAACGGGACCAGGAGTCCTGGAT
>NZ_JBGCUL010000692.1:0-2443 GCF_054177685.1 Pseudomonas sp. P5_A2_2 | reverse complement strand
CGCTTACTTCGTCTGGGGTGTGCAGATTCTCTGGGGTATCTGATTCATGGCTAACATTCCAACGATTTCTTTCGACGCCATCATTATTGGTGGTGGCGGTGCCGGCATGCGCGCGGCGCTGCAACTGGCACAGGGCGGTCACAAGACTGCCGTGATCACCAAGGTTTTTCCGACCCGTTCGCACACTGTATCCGCTCAAGGCGGCATCACCTGCGCCATCGCGTCTGCTGACCCGAACGATGACTGGCGCTGGCACATGTACGATACCGTCAAGGGTTCCGACTACATCGGTGACCAGGACGCTATCGAATATATGTGTCAGGAAGGTCCGGCTGCCGTTTACGAGCTGGACCACATGGGCATGCCATTCTCGCGTACCGAGCAAGGCCGTATCTATCAGCGTCCGTTCGGTGGCCAGTCCAAGGACTACGGTAAAGGCGGCCAGGCTGCGCGTACTTGCGCTGCTTCCGACCGTACCGGTCACGCACTGCTGCACACCCTTTATCAGGGCAACCTGAAAGCCGGTACCGTGTTCCTGAACGAGTACTACGCTGTCGACCTGGTAAAAAACCAGGATGGCGCTTTCGTCGGCGTGATCGCGATCTGCATCGAAACCGGCGAAACCACCTACATCCGTGCCAAGGCCACCGTACTGGCCACCGGCGGTGCAGGTCGTATCTACGCTTCGACCACCAACGCCCTGATCAACACCGGTGACGGCGTTGGCATGGCGCTGCGTGCCGGCGTACCGGTGCAAGACATCGAAATGTGGCAGTTCCACCCGACCGGCATCGCCGGCGCTGGTGTACTGGTTACCGAAGGTTGCCGTGGTGAAGGTGGCTACCTGATCAACAAGCACGGCGAGCGTTTCATGGAGCGTTATGCTCCGAACGCCAAAGACCTTGCCGGTCGTGACGTTGTTGCCCGTTCGATGGTTAAGGAAATCATCGCCGGCAACGGTTGCGGTCCGAACGGCGACCACGTGATGCTCAAGCTCGACCACCTGGGCGAGGAAGTGCTGCACAGCCGTCTGCCAGGCATCTGCGAGCTGTCGAAGACTTTTGCGCACGTTGACCCGGTTGTTGCTCCGGTTCCGGTTGTTCCAACCTGCCACTACATGATGGGCGGCGTTGCCACCAACATTCACGGTCAGGCGATCACTCAGGACGCTGATGGCGTTGATGCCATCATTCCGGGCCTGTTCGCAGTAGGCGAAGTGGCTTGCGTATCGGTTCATGGTGCCAACCGTCTGGGCGGCAACTCGCTGCTCGACCTGGTGGTATTCGGCCGTGCTGCCGGCCTGCACCTGGAAAAGGCGCTGACCGACGGTATCGAATACGACGACGCCACCGACGCCGACATCAATGCGGCCCTGGCACGCCTGTCCGCTCTGAACGAGCGTACCGAAGGCGAAGACGTGGCTACCTTGCGTCGCGAGCTGCAAAACTGCATGCAGAACTACTTCGGTGTGTTCCGTACCGGCGAATACATGCAGAAGGGTATTGCCCAGCTGGCTGATCTGCGCAAGCGCATCGCCAACGTGAAGATCAACGATAAGTCGCAGGCGTTCAACACTGCGCGTATCGAAGCTCTGGAACTGCAGAACCTGCTGGAAGTGGCCGAAGCCACTGCCATCGCTGCAGAAGTACGTAAAGAGTCCCGTGGTGCTCACGCCCGTGAAGACTTCGAAGACCGTGACGACGAAAACTGGCTGTGCCACACCCTGTACTTCCCGGGTGACAAGCGCGTGACCAAGCGTGCCGTGAACTTCTCGCCGAAGACTGTTCCGACTTTTGAACCTAAGATTCGGACTTATTAAGGGTGGCCGCCATGTTGCAAGTCAGCGTTTATCGTTACAACCCTGATCAGGACGCCGCGCCGTTCATGCAGGAATTCCAGGTCGATACCGGTGGTAAAGACCTGATGGTGCTGGACGTACTGGCCCTGATCAAAGAGCAGGACGAAGGTTTCTCCTATCGTCGCTCTTGCCGTGAAGGTGTTTGCGGTTCCGACGGCATGAACATCAACGGCAAAAACGGCCTGGCGTGCATCACGCCGCTGTCTGCCGTCGTAAAAGGTAACAAGTTGATCGTTCGTCCGCTGCCAGGTTTGCCGGTTATCCGTGACCTGGTCGTCGATATGAGCATCTTCTACAAGCAATACGAGAAGGTTAAGCCATACCTGCAGAACGACACGCCGGCTCCGGCCATCGAGCGTCTGCAGTCCCCTGAAGAGCGTGAGAAGCTCGACGGTCTGTACGAGTGCATCCTGTGCGCCTGCTGCTCGACCTCTTGCCCGTCCTTCTGGTGGAACCCGGACAAGTTCCTGGGTCCAGCTGCTCTGCTGCAAGCGTACCGCTTCCTGGCAGACAGCCGTGACACCAAGACGTCCGAGCGTCTGGCGTCGCTGGATGACCCGTTCAGCGTATTCCGCTGCCGCGGGA
>NZ_JBGCUL010000691.1:0-2448 GCF_054177685.1 Pseudomonas sp. P5_A2_2 | reverse complement strand
AAACGAAACGCCTTAGTCGTTCCTGTTGGCGGCGCAGAGAGTCCATGTGATCACTTGCCACCTTCGTGCAAGTCAAGTTGTCACAACATTCCTCGCCCACTTCCAGCGTTCGCCATTTCGGATGCTGAACCATGAACACGTAACGTATCGCAGTGCCGCAGTGGTCACAATTTCCCTCCGCCTCGCCCAGGTCGTCGAATCCGACCACGTCCCATCCGAACATAGGCGTACTGGTGCCGTGCGCGGCCACCTCACAGTCGTTGCAGAGCGTGATGCAGAGATCGAGCGGGTACTCCCACGGCTTGTGTCCGACGAGGTGGGATTTGTGGTGAACGTGAAGCCCTGCGTCATCGGACCCGCGCTTGCCGCAGGACGTGCATGCGTAGTCGTGCCGTCGGAAAACTTCGTTCCGAAACGCATGCCACGAAGGGCTGCTGTATTCGTTCATCGGCGCGTTGGCAAGTGAGGCACTGGCCGTAGTTTGGCGGATTCTGCCGGCGGCAGAGGACCGGCAACCCCCGACAGTGCGACGCTATGGGTTCGGAATTCGCAGCTGCCGCCAGAGCTCTCTGAGCTGGGCGACCTCAAGGCCTGCTGAGGCTTTTTCGCGGGAGCGAAAACCGGGATGCCCATTCCAGGCGCGCGCCGTCGCGCTTGGTCCGTGCCGGACTGCCGGCGCGCCGTCACCTTTCAGGCCACCCTAGCCCTGCGCGCTTCGCTTGTCGCAAGATCCAGTTCGGTGGTGTGGTGGGGTGTGAGTTGCTGTGTCGACCCACCGTATCACGTCGTTCTCGCCGTCAAGGTCTGCGTGAGCGCGTGGCGCTCTCTTGCGCCCTTCGGTCGTCTTCGAACCCTGACCGCTGCGCTGCGACGTGAGGGATTCGGTCTCGGGCAATCCCGCCCGATCAAGACCGGAGTTCCTCATGTCGCTGCCGTCCTTCTCTTCTGCTGTTGCCCAGTCCACAAACGCACTGCTGGTCCGTGACGTCGATGGTCAGTACCGCGTGGCCAGTCCCGACGAGGTTCTCTCGCAGGCCTGGGGTGTGCTCGCAGACCGCGTGAAGCCCGGCGTGACGCTGTCGTCGCCGCAAGACGTCAAGGACTACCTGCGCCTGGAGATCGGGCTGCTGGAGCACGAGGTCTTCTGCGTTGTCTTCCTGGACGCGCAACATCGTGTCATCGAGCTGCGGCAGATGTTCCGGGGCACGGTGACGCAGACCTCGGTGTACCCCCGCGAAGTAGTCAAGGAAAGTCTGCAGCTCAATGCCGCGGCGGTCATCCTGGCGCACAACCATCCGTCGGGCGTGCCGGAGCCGAGCCGTGCCGACGAGTTTCTGACGCAGTCTCTGAAGTCGGCGCTGCAGCTGGTGGACGTGCGCGTGCTGGACCACCTGGTGGTCACTGCAACCGCTGTGGTGAGCTTCGCCGAACGCGGGCTCATCTGACGCGTTCGCATCGGGGCGGCCGAGGTGTCGCCCCTTTCCCTTTGTTCGCTGCAGAGGCGGTGGGCTGTCGCCCACAAGGTCAACCCAAGACCTGAAGTGCGCCGCGGTGCGGCGGTAGATCGCTCACCTTGCAGGCTCGCACGTGTTGCCAGTGCTGTGGAAAGCCGGTCGGTGCGCCCGCATGGCCGGCAGGGCGGCGGTCGATCTGCTCTTGTCGGCCCGTC
This sequence comes from Pseudomonas sp. P5_A2_2, assembly GCF_054177685.1. Classification (NCBI taxonomy): domain Bacteria; kingdom Pseudomonadati; phylum Pseudomonadota; class Gammaproteobacteria; order Pseudomonadales; family Pseudomonadaceae; genus Pseudomonas; species Pseudomonas sp. P5_A2_2. The sequence goes on along the minus strand of NZ_JBGCUL010000691.1, from coordinate 779 downwards.
CCCTGATCGACGCATAGCGCCTGCCATTCATGCCCCAAGGGTGAAGGCTGCGCCCACGTCCTCACCCGGTCTCTGCGCTGCGCTTCGAGCTGCGGCTTGCGGGCGTGCCCTTGTGTCCTGCCTGGCGGTCGCTGTTCATGCGTCGGGACGGCTCCGAAGAGCAGATTTTTCAACCACCGCAAAGGACACAGCCATGAGCGCAACGACCATCCACAGCACCGGCAACACCACCAAGGCGCGGTTCCTCGCCCCCGGGACTCACCAAAGAGCAGATGACAAGGGCAAAGGGAAGGGGCAGGGTGCATCGCCTGTGAAAGGCCCGGCCAAGAGCACGACGAAGGGCCGAACCACCGAACTGGTATCGACCGTCGAAGACGAAGCCTTGACGCCGGGCGACCTGGTGCTGATCCCGCTGTCGCGCCTGGTCCCGTCCGCCTTCAACGTGCGCAAGTCCGGCGGTGAGGATGTCGGCGAACTGGCTGCACTCATCAAGGCCCAGGGCCTGCTGCAGAACCTCGTCGTGCATCCCGACGAAACCAAGCGCGGCAAGTCGACCGGAGACTATGGCGTCGCTGCGGGCGGCCGCCGCCTGCGCGCGCTGGGCCTGCTGGCCAAGGCCGGTGACATCCCGCTCGACAAGGACATTCTGTGCCGCCTGATCACGCGTGATGCCGCCATCGCCGCGAGCATCACTGAAAACAGTGGCCGGGCCGCGATGAGCGTGGCCGATACCGTCACTGCCTTCGCCGAGATGATCGCCGCAGGGGCCGGCGTCGAAG
>NZ_JBGCUL010000690.1:0-2449 GCF_054177685.1 Pseudomonas sp. P5_A2_2 | reverse complement strand
ATTGCCCGGTATCCTTTTTTTGGTTCTTCACGCAATCCCGGGAAACTGTAGGAGCCAGCTTGCTGGCGATGGACTCAAGTACGCCGCGTTTATCCGGTTCACACGCGTTATCGTTATCGACCATCGCAGCTCCTGCAAGGGAGCCTGCCCACGCTTTTTTTGCGGTCGACTGCTGCCGTTGCGCCTGCCTGAAGATAAGTCCGGGCATGCCGATATCGCCCTGAATCGGCTCATCAGCTGTACGGTATCGAGCGGAGATTTAAAAGAAGTCGGCGATGAGTATCGCCACGAGAGTCGACAGCAGAACAGTCTGCCGGTGTTGGTGCAGTTGCAGGCGTGGCTGGTGAAGGTCCAGCCACGAGTGACGAGGCTAACGCATTGCGCAAATGGCTTGCGTCTCCTGGTTAACCTGCGGGTGCATCATCAATAAATGTCTTTTGACAGCAGGGTGAACGGTGTCTTCACCAGGATTTTCACATCCAGCCACAATGACCAGTTATTGATGTACTTGAGGTCGATCTCGACGCGCTTCTGCATCTTGTCGATGGTGTCGGTCTCACCGCGGCAACCGTTGATTTGAGCCAGTCCGGTGATCCCTGGTTTGATTCGGTGGCGCGCCATGTAGGCGAGAATCTTGCCGGAGTAGTAGTTATTGTGCGCAACGGCATGCGGACGTGGCCCGACCAGCGCCATATGGCCCTGCAAGACGTTGAACAATTGCGGTAGCTCATCGATGGAAGTGCGACGGATAAAGCGCCCGATCGGGGTGATTCGCGAGTCGTTACGGCTGGCTTGCTTGACCTCGTGATCGTCATGCACACGCATCGAGCGAAACTTCCAGACCTTGATGACCTTCCCGTTCCATCCGTGGCGGTCCTGTTTGAAAAACACCGGGCCATGGGAGGTGAATTTGACGGCCAGGCCAATGATCAGCAGCAACGGGCTTAGAGCGACAATGGCCATCAGCGCCAGGCTTTTATCGAACAGGCTTTTACTCAGCGCGGCAGTGGGTTGGCTGCTCAGCGGGCATTCAATCAAGTGGATTGCCGGCATGCCATCCACATCACTGACCGAGTGATTGAGCAGCGTCAGGCTGTTCAAGTCCGGGACCCAGACCACATCGACGTTGGCATCCAGCAAGTCGACATACATTTCTTCGATTTGTGCCGCTTCGCTCAGGGGTAGCGTGATGTACAGGCGTCGGATGTCATGGGTCTTGATCAGTTCGAGCAGTTCCTCTTGCGGGCCTACGACAGGTGGCATACCCGTCTCCGGCAAGAGAGCGGTGTCGGAGCTTACCAGGCCGACCAGCGGGAAGTGCTCGAGGGCACGCAGCTTGTTAGCCAGGCCCAGTGCCAGCTCGCCAGTACCGACAATCAGCGTTCTACGCTCGATTTGAAGCGCCCGTTGGTAGTACTTCGAAAAACCATGCAGCGGGACGTACAACAACGCCTGCCCGATGTAGCTGCAGAAGGCCCATATCAGGATGATTTGACGAGAAAACAGTTCGTTGGCCTTGCAGAGGAAGGCGACAATAGCCAGCGCTGCCAGTGTCATTGACCAACCCGTCAGTAGTCTTATCAACCCTTCCAGGTGATTGTCCTTTTTTGCATAGGCGCCGCACCATGTATAGGCCGGAACCGATGCAAGCACAGTCAGCGTTGCGCATACTCGATAATAGAACTCTACCGTTCCGTTCTGGTAATAAACCAATAGAAGTAACAGGGCGACAACAAAGCCCTGACCCAATGCCCACTGTCCCCAGAAGGTCAGTCCTTTGAGGGTGGTATTTCGATTGATACGAAGATTGTTAACCATACGATATCCCCAAAATACGTCCATTCGTGTTTCGACAAACAAGAGCCAAAATTTATGCGTTAAGAGTTGTTGTTCATGCTTAGATGGCGATGCATTGACGACCGAAACGCCACGCGGGCGGCGCTGTCATCAGTTCATAGGTTAAATTATTAGTGCGGGCACTGTCTGACGACTTTTAACGAGCGGGTGGCGTATCTGGTTGATATGTCTGGGTGAGAAGCGCGTTAGAAATAGTCTGGATTAAAGTTTGTTAACGCGGCTTTATAGAGGGCGCGGGCGGTGCCGGAAATACGGAGGGGCGATGGCATGGCGTGCTTTTTTATTGTTGTTTTGCACTGCCGGGACGAACATCTGAATTGCTCAGGCCAGATTTTTTACGCGGACGATTTTTTGGATCACGCAGTACCCGCGATTCCTCACTGCACGAAAAAGGCGTTCGCCGTTACTGGCTTTTTTAAATTTTTCCTGTAGTCGACTCAGGCACATTTCGAGACCCCGATATTGTTCAGGTTCTCTACCGATGCTGCGGATAAGGTCGTCCTTGCTGACCACGCGATCTTCATGGTGCAGCATTTTTTTAAGCAGCGCGGCCTCCAGGCCAGTCAAGACAATTTCCACGTCATCTTTGATC
>NZ_JBGCUL010000016.1:0-28743 GCF_054177685.1 Pseudomonas sp. P5_A2_2 | reverse complement strand
CAAGAACACTCAGTTATTTACTCAGTACCGTATCAAGGCGACCATGGGCGAATTGCTCAAAAGCCAGGGAGTGGTCGCACCATTGGCATCCGTTGTGCAGAACGACGTGAAGCCCAAGGTTCAATTGCCCGGTATGAATTGAGCGGGACCTTCGTTGTTCAATTGTTAGCCAAGAGTGCCGAGCGTGGAATCAGAAGTCAGTCGGGTTCAACTCATTCATGATCCGCGCGCGTTGCATGACGATCCGTTGCTGGATGGTCTGCTCGCTCTTTGCATGCTGCACCAAAAGCCTGCCAGCGCGGCAATGCTGACCACGGGTCTGCCGCTGCCCGAGCAACGCCTGAGTGTCGACTTGCTGCCTCGCGCGGCCGCTCGCGCGGGGCTGCAAGGTCGGGTGCTGCAACGCAAGCTGGAGGATATTCCGGCGATTGCCATGCCGGCCTTGTTGTTGCTCAAGGACGGTCGCAGTGCCGTCCTGCTTGGCTGGCAAGGCGAAGATCAGGTGCGGGTGCTGCTCAGCGAAAGCGATGGCGGCGAGTCCCTGGTCACTCGTGAGCTGCTGGTCGAYGACTACACCGGCAAGGTCTTTTTCGCCCAGCCGCAGCACAAATTCGACGTCAATCACGGCACGCTGATTCCGCGTGCGCGCTCGTGGTTTCGCGACACCCTCAAGCGTTCGCGCTGGTTGTATGCCGACGCCATTGCCGCCAGTTTTCTGATCAACATCATCGCCATGGCCGCGCCGTTGTTCGTGATGAACGTCTACGATCGTGTCGTGCCGAACCAGGCCGAAGCAACGTTATGGGTGCTGGCACTCGGCATAACGGGCGCCTATCTCTTCGACCTTATCCTGAAAAGCCTGCGCAGCCTGTGCCTGGATCTGGCCGGCAAGAAAACCGACCTGATCATCTCGGCCACGCTGTTCGAGCGCATCGTCGGCATGTCCATGAAATACCGGCCGGCGCGGGTCGGCAGCTTTGCCCAGAACATCCATGAATTCCAGAGCCTGCGGGACTTCCTCGCCTCGCTGACCCTCACCAGCCTGATCGACCTGCCGTTCACCCTCCTGATTTTCATCGTCATCGCGATCCTCGGCGGGCATCTGGTGTGGATACCGGTGCTGGCATTCCCGATTGCCCTGGCCATCGGCTATGCCTTGCAGAAACCCCTGGTAGCAACCATGGAGCGGACCATGGCGCTGGGGGCCGAGCGTCAGTCGAGCCTGATCGAAACCCTGGCCGGCCTGGATGCGGTGAAGGTCAACAACGCCGAAAGCGAACGCCAGTACCAGTGGGAACAGACCATCGGCACCCTCAGTCGCCTTGAGTTGCGGGTGAAAATGCTCTMCGGCCTGGCAATGAACATCACCTTGCTGATCCAGCAACTGGCCGGGGTGATCATGATCGTCTTCGGCGTGTACCAGATCATCGACGGCCACCTGAGCATGGGCGGCCTGATTGCCTGCTACATGCTCAGTGGCCGAGCGCTCAGCCCGCTGGCGTCACTGTCCGGGTTGTTGACCCGTTATCAGCAGGCGCGGGTGACCATGACCTCGGTCGACCAGATGATGGAGCTGCCCCAGGAGCGCAATTTCGAAGAGCGTCCGCTCAGCCGCAAGGTGCTGCAAGGCGGCATTGAGTGCCGTCAGCTCAACTTCACCTACCCGCAACAGCAGAACCTGGCGCTGAAGAACATCAACCTGTCGATTCGTCCCGGCGAGAAGGTCGGCATCATTGGCCGAAGCGGTTCGGGCAAGAGCTCGCTGGCGAAATTGCTGGTGGGGCTGTATCAGCCGGATGATGGCTCGTTGTTGGTCGATGGTGTGGATATTCGCCAGATCGACGTCAGCGAGCTGCGCTACAACATCGGCTACGTGCCCCAGGACATTCAGTTGCTCGCCGGCACCTTGCGCGACAACCTGGTTTCCGGTGCGCGGTATGTCGAGGATGAACTGGTGCTGCAAGCCGCAGAACTGGCCGGCGTCCATGAGTACGCGCGCTTGCATCCGCAGGGCTATGAGCTGCAAGTGGGCGAGCGCGGGCAGAACCTTTCCGGTGGTCAACGGCAGAACGTCGCCCTGGCCCGTGCGCTGTTGCTCAATCCGCCGATCCTGCTACTCGACGAGCCGACCAGCGCCATGGACAACACCGGCGAAGAACGCCTCAAGCAGCGCCTGGCGGCGGTGATCGAAAACAAGACCATGGTGCTGGTGACGCACCGGGCATCGCTGTTGTCGCTGGTCGATCGACTGATCGTGATCGACCGCGGGCAGATACTCGCCGACGGCTCGAAAGCCGCGGTGATGGAAGCGTTGAAGAAGGGGCAGATCAGTGTTGCTTAAGTCGGGTAAGGATTCGATCCGTCGCTACTTCAAAGGCACTGCTTCGCTGCAGGGCCAGCCGCTGCCGGAGGTCAATAAGGCACTGATCGAGGATGCGCCGCGAGTGGTGCGGCTGACGATCTGGGCGATCATCGCTTTCTTTGTATTCCTGATGCTCTGGGCCAACTTCGCGGTCATCGACGAAGTGACCAAGGGCGACGGCAAGGCGATTCCATCGTCGAAAATCCAGAAAATCCAGAACCTTGAAGGCGGTATCGTTGCCGAGCTGTTCGTCAAGGAAGGCCAGATCGTCGAGGCCGGCGCACCGCTGATTCGCCTGGACGACACGCGATTTGCTTCGAACGTCGGCGAAACCGAGGCCGATCGGTTGTCGATGCTGCTGCGGGTCGAACGTCTGAGCGCCGAGGTCGAAGATCGCCCGCTGAACTTCCCCGAAGATGTACTCAAGGCCGTGCCGGGTCAGGCCAAGAACGAAGAATCGCTCTATATAAGCCGCCGCCAACAGTTGCACGACGAGATTGGCGGCTTGCAGGAGCAGTTGATCCAGCGCCAGCAGGAGCTGCGCGAATTCACGTCCAAGCAGGCACAGTATCGCCAGCAATTGGGCTTCCAGCGTCAGGAAATCAGCATGTCCGAGCCGTTGGTGGCCCAGGGCGCGGTATCGCCGGTGGAAGTCCTGCGCCTCAGGCGTGCCGAAGCGGAGACCCGTGGTCAGCTCGACGCTACCACCCTGGCCATTCCGCGTGCTGAATCGGCAATCAAGGAAGTGCAGCGCAAGGTCGATGAAACCCGTGGCAAATTCCGTAGCGAAGCCCTGACCCAACTCAACGAAGCACGCACCGATCTGAACAAGGCCCAGGCCACCGGCAAGGCCCTGGAAGACCGGGTCAGCCGGACGCTGGTCACTTCGCCGGTGCGGGGTATCGTCAACAAGTTGCTGGTCAATACCATCGGCGGGGTTATCCAGCCAGGCAGCGACATGGTGGAAATCGTGCCGCTGGACGACACCTTGCTGGTCGAGGCGAAGATCCGCCCGCAGGACATCGCGTTCCTGCATCCGGGGCAGGAAGCGACGGTGAAATTCACCGCCTATGACTACACCATCTACGGCGGGTTGAAGGCCAGGCTGGAGCAGATCGGCGCCGACACCATTACCGACGAAGACAAAAAAACCACCTACTACATCATCAAGCTGCGCACCGACCGCAGCCACTTGGGCACYGATGAAAAACCGTTGCTGATCATTCCGGGGATGGTGGCTTCCGTGGACATCATCACCGGCAAGAAGACCGTGCTGAGCTACCTGCTCAAGCCGATCATCCGCGCGCGAGCCGAGGCGCTGCACGAGCGCTAGATCTTCAGTGGCCTTTCTGGCCTCATCGCTGGCAAGCCAGCTCCCACAGGGTTCTCTGCTGGAACACAAATATGTGCCCGACACAAAAACCTGTGGGAGCGGGCTTGCCCGCGATGGCGTCAGTCAAAACACCTCAACCCTGTGAGTAAGTGACAAATTACGTCACTCAGCCATCCACTCGCCGCCTTCTCAATCGCCATAACGTTATTCGTTAACGGTRTTTAAATTTAAATTCTTATATCTATAAAGTCAGTCTCCTGCGTACCTGCCGACCAATCGGCGCGCCGCACGACACGAACCAACACGGGACCTCCGTGAGTTTCTGATCGACGCGCGCGCCTCTGAGCGTGCCGTGCGTGGGAGTGATTTATGTCTGCAGCTTCAGCTTCGCCAAGCATCGCGCCACAATTCTTTGAGGTCCGCCCGTTCAGCGGAGCGGTGGGCGCCGAGATCATCGGTCTCGACCTGTCCCGTCCGATCAATGATCAGGACTTCGCGCGTATTCACCGCGCGCACCTGGATCATCACGTGGTGGTGTTCCGCGACCAGCGCATAACCCCTGAGCAACAGATCGATTTCAGTCGTCGTTTTGGCGTGTTGCAGATCCACGTGCTCAAGCAGTTCCTGCTGGCAGGGCATCCGGAAATCCTCATCGTTTCCAACATCGTCGAAAACGGCCAGAACATTGGCCTGGGCGACGCCGGCAAGTTCTGGCACTCCGATCTTTCTTATAAGGCGCTGCCGAGCCTGGGCTCGATGCTGCATGCCCGGGAGCTGCCGTCAGAAGGCGGCGACACATTGTTCGCCGACATGCACAAAGCCTGGGACAACCTGCCGCTCGCGCTGCGCAAAGCGGTGGAAGGTCGCTCGGCGGCGCACTCCTACACGGCGCGTTACAGCGAGACCAAATTCGAAGGCAGCTGGCGCCCGACCCTGACCCCGGAACAGCTCGCCCAGGTCGCCGAAGTGGTGCACCCGGTCGTGCGTACCCACCCGGAAAACGGTCGCAAGGCACTGTTCGTCAGCGAAGGGTTCACCACCCGTATCGTTGGCCTGCCGGACGACGAGAGCCAACAACTGCTGACCGAACTCTACGCTCACAGCGTGCTACCGCAAAACATCTATCGCCATCAATGGCAGCCCCAAGACCTGGTGTTCTGGGACAACCGTTCGCTGATCCACCTCGCCGCCGGATGCCCCAGCCATCTGCGCCGCAAGCTGTATCGCACCACCATCCAGGGCGACGCGCCTTTCTGATTTGTCGGAGATTTGATCATGTCCAAACGTCTTCCATTCGCTCCGCTGGCCGCGGCCATCGGCCTGGGTTTCAGCCTGATCGCCAGCAGCCTGGTGGCGCCGACCGTGGCCCACGCCGAAGGTGAAATCCGCATTGCCGAACAGTTCGGCATCGTTTACTTGCTGCTCAATGTGGTGCGCGATCAGAACCTGATCGAGAAATACGGCAAGCAGGAAGGTATCGACATCAAGGTCGACTGGACCCAGCTCTCCGGCGGCGCGGCGGTCAACGATGCGTTGCTGTCGGGTTCGATCGACATTGCCGGCGCCGGTGTCGGCCCGCTGCTGACTATCTGGGATCGCACCCACGGTAAGCAGAACGTAAAAGCCGTGGCTTCCCTGGGCAACTTCCCGTACTACCTGGTGAGCAATAATCCCAAGGTCAGAACCATCGCCGACTTCACCGAMAAGGACCGTATCGCGGTACCGGCGGTGGGCGTGTCGGTGCAGTCGCGCTTCCTGCAATACGCGGCGGCCAAACAGTGGGGTGACAAGGACTTCAATCGCCTCGACAAGTACACCATCGCCGTTCCGCACCCCGACGCGACAGCGGCGCTGGTGGCCGGCGGCACCGAGCTGAGCGGGCACTTTTCCAATCCGCCGTTCCAGGATCAGGAACTGGCCAATCCCAATGTGCACGTGGTGCTGAACACCTATGACCTGCTCGGCCCGAACTCGCCGACGGTGCTGTTCGCCACCGAGAAATTCCGCAATGAGAACCCGAAAACCTACAAGGCATTCATTGATGCGCTGATCGAAGCGGCGCAATTCGCGCAGAACGACAAGGGCGCGGCAGCCGACACTTATATCCGCGTTACCAAGGCCAAAATCGATCGCGCCGCGTTGCTGAAAATCATCGACAACCCGCAGTTCGAATTCAGCGTCACGCCGAAAAACACCTACCCGCTGGCGGAGTTCCTCTACCGCGTTGGCGCGATCAAAAACAAACCGGATTCGTGGAAGGACTACTTCTTCCAGGACGCCAAGCCGCTGCAAGGGAGCTGACCGAAATGAACGCCCCTTTGCAAGGCCACACGGTCAGCAAACCGATCGCGGCAGCCCAGGCGCTGCTGTCGGTCGATAACGTCAGCCTCGAATACCGCACGACGCAGCGGGTGGTGCGGGCGACCCATCAAGTCAGTTTCCAGATCGATCCGGCGGACCGTTTTGTTCTGCTCGGGCCATCCGGTTGTGGCAAGTCGACGTTGCTCAAGGCTGCCGCCGGCTTCATCCAGCCCGTGGAAGGCGAGATCCGTCTGCAAGGCCAGCGCGTCGATGCGCCGGGGCCGGACCGGATCGTGGTGTTCCAGGAGTTCGATCAACTGCCGCCGTGGAAAACCGTCAAGCAGAACGTGATGTTCCCGCTGCTGGCCTCGAAAACCCTCAAGCGCAAAGAGGCCGAAGAGCGGGCGTTGCATTATCTGGAGAAGGTCGGTCTGGCGGCGTTTGCCGATGCTTATCCGCATACCCTGTCGGGCGGGATGAAGGCGCGGGTTGCTATTGCCCGGGCACTGGCTATGCAGCCGAAAATCCTCCTCATGGACGAACCCTTCGCCGCCCTCGATGCCCTGACCCGACGCAAGATGCAGGAAGAATTATTGCTGCTCTGGGAGGAAGTGCGTTTCACGCTGCTGTTCGTCACGCACTCCATCGAAGAAGCGCTGGTGGTGGGCAACCGCATCCTGTTGCTGTCTCCGCATCCGGGGCGGGTGAGGGCGGAAGTCCACAGCCATCAATACGATTTGCACAGCCTCGGCGGTGTGGCGTTTCAGGAATCGGCACGGCGCATCCATCGGCTGCTGTTCGACGAAGGCCAGCCGACCCAAGCCGATCATGAGCTGGATTTCGCCGACATCCGCATCGCTTATTGAGCCAGTTGAAAGGAGGGCCCGATGAGCCATTTATCATCCCAGCGTGAAGAGTTCGAAACGGTTTTGCAGCCACTGACCAGCGTGCCGCTGGAGCGTGAATTACCCCTCGGCCAACGTCTGTGGCAGCAAGGTTGGCTACGTAAGAGCCTGATCCTGATTTTGCTCGCAGTGCTTTGGGAAGCAATTGCCCGGTATCAAAACAACGACCTGCTGCTGCCGGGTTTTGTGCAAACCGCACACGCCTTGTACGACGGCCTGCTCAGCGGTGAATTGCTGGGCAAGGTGTGGATATCTCTGGTGGTGTTGCTCAAGGGGTACCTGATCGGCATCGGCCTGGCGTTTGCCCTGACCACACTGGCGGTGTCGACGCAATTTGGTCGCGATTTGCTCAGTACCCTGACCTCGATGTTCAACCCCTTGCCGGCCATCGCCCTGTTGCCGCTGGCGCTGCTGTGGTTTGGACTGGGCCAGAACAGCCTGATTTTCGTGCTGGTGCATTCGGTACTCTGGGCGCTGGCGCTGAACACCTACGCCGGCTTCCTCGGCGTCTCGGAAACCCTGCGCATGGCCGGGCGCAACTACGGTCTCAAGGGCATGCGCTTCGTGCTGTTCATCCTGATTCCAGCGGCGCTGCCGTCGATCCTCGCCGGCCTGAAAATCGGCTGGGCGTTTGCCTGGCGGACGTTGATTGCTGCTGAGCTGGTGTTTGGCGCTACCAGCGGGAAGGGCGGGTTGGGCTGGTACATCTTTCAGAATCGCAATGAGCTGTATACCGACAAGGTGTTTGCCGGGTTGGCGGTGGTGATTCTGATTGGGTTGCTGGTGGAGAATCTGGTGTTTGATTCGTTGGAGCGGGTGACGGTTAGGCGGTGGGGGATGGTGCGTTAGGGAACGCCGAATGTTTGGACGACATATTGGTAATGAGCCCATTGAGCAAGGCGATCAGCGTTTCTATTTTTTCGTTACCCAGTAATTGAACGACGAGCCGTCACTTCTACGTATAAGCGTCACAAGCACTGGCCTGGGAGAGCGAGAAGAGCTTGAGCTGGAACTGGAACTCCAGTCACTCGGTCCAGAGCTGTCGAACGATGATGATCGCGAACTCGGAGGAGATGTTGGAAGATAGGCGCCGCCAGCGGGGCCGTTATTGGTCGCTGCGCTTGGTGGGCCGCTAGGCGGTGCACCACCTAAAAGCCTCTCGTGTACGAGGGTTGGCTCCGTTGGGGTTGAACCATTGAATAGAGTTCTCGGTTGGTCAAAAGAACTCGATCGCTGCGGTAAGTGGCCACGAGCGCTTGAGTTGGAGCCCATAGCCCAGCCACCGTCTCCGCTTCTTCCGAAGGGAGTTGTTGATCTATTACCAAGAGCGGTCAATCCGCCCAACGCCGCTCCGTCTGCGTATCCAGGTCGACTAAGACTCTCCGAGGCAACGCTGGTCATCCGCGCACCCTCGCTTATTATGTCTCCTCTTGGGCCGGGTGCCGCCGCTACAGGACCACCCGCTATCATTAACCCCGTGAATTCACCCGTTTTTTCAGGAGACATTGGACCAAAATCCGCTAATGGTCTGCCTGACCCTGTAGCTCCGGGGCCGCCAAATAGAAAATCGTAGCCGCGCGAAAAGAGTTTTCCCACCCTGCTATGTCCCGTCGGATCCGAAGCATTCACCGGATCCCCCACGCAATACATATACGCATTCAACCCACCCCGTCCAAACGGACTCCAACTGTCCGGGCTATGAAAGCGCATCAGGCAGGGGTTGTAGGCGCGGTAGCCGTTACCCAGCAAATACCATCCGATCTTTTCTTCGCGCAATTGGCCATTGAACCCCAGTCGTGTCTCGACTTTCTGCTGCGCGGACCGCTCGCCGTAGGCGGAGTAGCCGAGGGTGTGGGCCTGGCCATCGACGATTTCACCAATGATGGACTGACTGCGGTCGGTTGCCAGCAGTATTACCCGTGGCTCGCTGCGGTTGTTTGGATCAACAGGTTTGGCGTGACTCATACCGGGATCTTCGCGGAAGTGGAGCAGACCTTGAGTTTTACTCGCTTGAGCCCAACTTGATAACTATCAGAACTGATAGTGGTGTGAGTTGTTTCTATGGGCTAGCGCATGGAGGTGGTGACGGATCCACCGCTTTCGCGAGCAGGCTCGCTCCTACATTGGTTCTTTGTCGTACACAAATTTTGCGACCACCTTGGATCTCCTGTGGCGAGCCGTTGGGTGGTGGTTGGGAGTCGGTGTATCCCGTGGCGCAGACGGCGCAACGCTGACGGTGCCGCCGCCGGCTATCGCTCCATTACCGGGTCAGCATCGACGTTGCTCGGCTTGAAGGGCTAAAGTGATGCACAAACAATCTGGCTCTTCACACAATGTCGCAAGGGGAGGCAATGGAGGCGCGCAGAGAAACGCCGATGGGCGACACTCAGGGACCGCATGCCAATCCTGGTTTTGCCAGGGGCGCGCAACCGTTGATCCGCTGGGCGCGAGAGMATTGGCTGGTGCCGATTCTGGTATTGGCCGCGCTGGTGCGCTTTTACGATCTGACCGCTGCCGCGATTTGGGGCGACGAGGGTTCCAGCCTGCTGCTGGCCCGTTATTCATTACCTGACATCTGGGTACACGCCGCCTACGACGTGCACCCGCCCCTGTACTTCATGCTGCTGCACGGCTGGATCGCGATGTTTGGCGACGGCATATTGTCGATCCGTTGCCTCAGTGCCCTGCCGGGGATTGCCTCGGTCGGGCTCGGTGTGTGGCTGGTCGATCAGCTCGCCACCCGCCGTGCTGCAATCTTCGCCGGCTTCCTGCTGGCCCTGCTGCCCACGGCGGTGCGCTACAGCCAGGAAGTGCGAATGTATTCGCTGCTGGGGCTGTGGTTGCTGGGGGCAACCATTGCGCTGGTGTACTGGATCCGCAAGCCGCAGCGCCGGCGCTATCTGGTGATCTATGTCGTGCTGATGAGCGCGGCGTTTTACACCCATTACTTCACGGCCCTTTGCGTGCTCTGCCATTGGCTGTATCTGGGGATCATCCGTGTGCAGCCGGGTCATCGCCTGYGACACATCCAGCGGGGTGACTGGTGGCTGGCCAATGTGGCTATCGTGGCGCTGTATCTGCCGTGGCTACCGGGGTTTGTCGACCTGCTACGCCACCTGGACCAGTTGAAGGCCAATGGCGATGTTGGCTGGGAATTGCCCGTCAGCCTGGATTCCTTGCCGTCGATGGTCTGGTCGTTGCTGACCCAGGACGACGGAGAAACCCTGCCGCCACTGGTATTTATTGCCTTGCCGCTGACCTTGCCGGTGTTGGCGTGGGTGGCGCTGGCGCGTGATCGCAGTGTGTTCCGTGGCAGCGCGTTGCTCGCGGTCTACACCTTTGTCCCGATGCTGCTGGTGTTTGCGGTGTCGTTTTTTTCGCCGATATTCATCGAGCGCTACCTCACCGCGTATGCCCTTGGCCTGCCGCTGTTGGCGGCATTGGCAATCGACCGCTTGTACTCCGGTTCCCGGGTGCTGGCCATGACGGTGCTGGTCCTGTTTGTCGGTGTTGAACTGGTGGGCCTGAAAAATAACGCGACAGTGGACGTCCATGATCAGGTCAATGTCCTGGTGGAAGACGTCAACCTGCATTTTCAGCCGGGGGACCGGATCGTCACCAGTGACATGCTCTGGTACTTGAGTTACGTCTACTACAACCGCACCAGTACCCAGCCCCTGCTCTACACACCGCCACGGGCCGATGGCACTTCGAGCCGGCCGAACGACTATGGTTTCGGTACCTTGACGATGCCAGACGTGTACCTGGACCACTTGAGCGACCTGCCCAAGGGCACGGGACGAACCTGGCTGATCAGTACCGCCGACGTACCTGACGAGTTCGCACCGTTGCCGGCGCAATGGCATATCGCTCGTCAGATGAAGGCTGGTGGTGTTGCCGCGAGGTTGTACCTGTCTGGCAATACCGGACAATGAGTGGCGTCATCGCAACCTTCAGGGTTTCGACGACAAGTCCGCCATGCCCTTGAGCAACTCGATCGGCAGTGGAAAGACGATGGTCGAGCTCTTGTCGCCGGCAATCGAACTCAGGGTCTGCATGTAGCGCAGCTGCATGGCCCCCGGTTGGCGGCCAAGCATTTCGGCGGCCTGCATGAGTTTTTCCGAGGCCTGCAATTCGCCTTCGGCGTGGATCACCTTGGCTCGCCGTTCCCGTTCGGCTTCAGCCTGCTTGGCGATGGCGCGGATCATCGATTCGTTGAGGTCCACGTGTTTGATCTCGACGTTGGCGACCTTGATGCCCCAGGCGTCGGTCTGGGCGTCGAGTACTTGCTGGATGTCCAGGTTCAACCGTTCGCGTTCGGCCAGCAGTTCGTCCAGTTCGTGTTTACCCAGCACCGCCCGCAGCGTGGTCTGCGCCAGTTGGCTGGTGGCCATCAGAAAGTCTTCAACCTGGATGATTGCCTTTTGCGGATCGAGCACGCGGAAATACAGCACCGCGTTGACCTTGACCGACACGTTGTCGCGGGTGATCACGTCTTGCGGCGGCACGTCCAGCACTACGGTGCGCAAATCGACCCTGACCATTTGCTGGACCACCGGAATCAGCAGGATCAGACCAGGGCCCTTGACCTGCCAGAAGCGCCCGAGCTGGAACACCACGCCGCGCTCGTACTCGCGCAGGATGCGAAACGTCGACCCCGCCAGTGCGATGAGCAACAGCAGGAGCGCGACAAGACCCAATTGCAAACCCATGACTATTCTCCACCCGGCGCCGCGTCAGCCGCGGCCACTTGCAGCAGCAAACCCTTGCGCCCCACCACTCGCACCCGTTGCCCGGGCTGCAGCGGTGTCGCGCTGAGCACTTGCCATCGTTCTCCTTGCAGATGCACCCAGCCGCCATAGGCGTTGCCGAGCTGCACTGACGTGACTGGCGTTTCGCTGCCGACCAGCCCGGCATCACCGCTGACGGTGTGGCGCGGTCGGGTCTTCAGGGCGTGAAACACCAGGTAGATCAGCAACAGCGCGCTGACCAGTCCCAGGCCGATCATTAGCGGCTCGGGCACATCGGTATTGGTCAGGATCACCGCGCCGATCACGAACATCACGATGCCGCCCAGGCCGATCACACCGTAATTGGGCAGTGCCGCCTCGGCGATCAGAAACGCGAGGCCGAAGGTGATCAGCCAGATCCCGAGGGGGTTGGGCACCAGCAATACAACCGTGTCGGCGGCCCAGGTCGATCCGCTCAACGCCAACAGCAGCGCAATGGCACAACAGCGCAAGTTCACTTGACCCTCCGAGAGAGTCTTGGGGTGGCTCTGAACACAGTTTAGTTGAGCCTTGGCCGGTATGAATTTTGCTCAATTTTCGTCGACATCCGATGGGCGGATTTCCCGCCGGAACACGTCATCGGGCCTAGACTTTCAGTACCGAAAGAATTGTTAACCAGCGTCCGCCAGCGATTGTTGCGGACACCGAGGTGCATCATGCGTATGGCAAGAACCGTGCAGCGAAGTCTGGAAAAGGCTCAATGCAACTACGACATCGTCAGCCACCCACACTCGGCCAGCAGCCTCGAAACGGCACGGGTCGCAGGTATTCCTGCCGAACGGGTGGCAAAATCGGTGATCCTCGACGATCACCATGGGCATTACCTGATGGCCGTGCTGCCCGCCAGCCGTCACCTTGACCTGAGCAAAGTCCGCAGTAGCGGTGAGTGGCAGGTGTCTCGCGAAAGCAACCTGGCGCACCTGTTCGACGATTGCGAACGCGGCGCCGTACCGGCGCTGGGTGAGTCCTATGGGTTGGAGGTGGTCATCGATCCG
Organism: Pseudomonas sp. P5_A2_2; assembly: GCF_054177685.1. Classification (NCBI taxonomy): domain Bacteria; kingdom Pseudomonadati; phylum Pseudomonadota; class Gammaproteobacteria; order Pseudomonadales; family Pseudomonadaceae; genus Pseudomonas; species Pseudomonas sp. P5_A2_2. The sequence goes on along the minus strand of NZ_JBGCUL010000016.1, from coordinate 16,057 downwards.
CTGCTGACCCGGCAGAAAGACATCTATCTGGAGGCCGGCAATCACGTCAACCTGGTGCGCATGGACATGCCCGAGTTTCTGAAAATGGTGCCGCATGCCGAAGTGCGGGAGTTGAGTCATTGAGTTTTGTTTCGTCAATGCTGACGTCATCGCGAGCAGGCTCGCTCCCACAGGTTTTGTGATCGACTCAGAACCGTGTGGGAGCGAGCCTGCTCGCGATGACCGCGCAGCGGTCCCTTAATCAGTTCACAGGAGCTAGACATGGAAAGCCCAACCCACAACCTTCCATCCCTGTTCAAGCAACTCGGCCTGCCGGACGACGCCGAAAGCATCGATAAATTCATCGCCACCCATTCACCGCTCAAACCGGAGCTGCACCTTGCGGATGCATTTTTCTGGAGCCCGAGTCAGGCGGATCTTCTGCGAGAGGAGATACTCGATGACGCGGATTGGGCGGAGGTGGTGGATCAGCTGGATGTGCTGCTGAGGAAAGGGCGGGGGGTTTAGAAAACTGATAGGCGGTGGTTCACCGAGGTTGCTCTGATCACAATAATTGACCAGAATTAAGACCTTATTTGAGGTCTTAATTATGCAAAGTGTTTTGGCTGACATGGCTGTCAGCGTGTCTGAACTAAAGAAAAACCCCTCTGCCGTTTTGAATGGCGCCCATGGAGGGCCCGTCGCAGTGCTCAATCACAATCGTGTCATGGGGTATATGGTCCCTGCCGATGTGTTCGAAGCCATGATGGAACGCCTGGATGATCTGGAATTGGCGGAAATCGTGCGTTCTCGTCGTCATGAAACGCCGATTTCGGTAACGCTGGATGACTTATAAGCTCGAATTTCTGCCGTYTGCACGCAAGGAATGGGACAAGCTGGGGCACACGTTGCGTGAACAATTCAAAAAGAAGTTGGCAGAGCGGCTTGAACTGCCTCGAGTCCCTTGCGACTCACTCCATGGCATGCCCGACTGCTACAAAATCAAGTTGAAGTCATCGGGATATCGACTCGTCTACGAGGTGATAGATGAGCGCGTTGTCGTTTCTGTCGTTGCAGTAGGAAAGCGCGAGCGCAGTGAAGTGTATGAGCGCGCCAGGAAACGTTGATCGCTCTCGACAGGTCTCTATTACGTATTTGTTTCAAAACTTGACGGAAAATCCTCTCCAATGCATATTGATAGTTAGCAAACTAACAGTGTGTGTTTTCCCTCGTGCCGAATAACCTCGACGTTCTCCAGATGAACATCAGCAGTGCCATGGTGGTGGCCGCCAGGCATTGGCGCAAAATCTGCCAGACTACGCTGGTCAACTACGGAATCTCCGAAGCCTGCGCCGTTCCGCTGTTGATGATCGGGCGTCTGGGCGAGGGTGTGCGCCAGGTGACGGTGGCCCAGGCAGCAGGGATGGAGAGCCCGTCGCTGGTACGCCTGCTCGATCAACTGTGCCATGCCGGTTACGTCTGCCGCACCGAAGATGCACAGGATCGCCGCGCCAAATGCCTGAGCCTGACCGAAACCGGTCGGGAACTGGTGCAGGCGGTCGAAGTGGAGCTGGTGCGCTTGCGCCACGAAGTACTTGAAGGCATTGACCAGGGTGATCTGGAAGCTACGCTGCGGGTGCTGAGAGCTTTTGAAGCGGCCACACCGCCATCGGTGGCCAACTCTTGAACGGATTCTTCTCGGGCATGCCCCCGGCGCGGGACTGGTTCTACGGAGTCCGCACCTTCGCCGCATCGATGATCGCACTGTACATCGCCTTGCTTATGCAAATGCCGCGTCCGTACTGGGCGATGGCCACGGTGTACATCGTTTCCAGCCCGTTTCTCGGGCCTACCAGTTCCAAGGCGTTGTACCGGGCGGTCGGCACCTTTATCGGCGCTGCGGCGGCGGTTCTGTTCGTGCCGATGTTTGTGCAGAGCCCTTATGTGCTGGTGGTGGTGATTGCACTGTGGACCGGCACACTGCTGTTTCTGTCCCTGCATTTGCGCACGGCCAACAACTACGCCTTGATGCTCGCCGGTTACACCTTGCCGTTGATCGCCCTGCCGGTGGTGAACAACCCGCTGGGGGTGTGGGACGTGGCCGAAGCGCGGACCGAAGAAATCTTTCTCGGTATCGCCGTGGCGGCGGTGGTCGGTGCCATGTTCTGGCCCCGGCGTCTGGCGCCGGTGTTCAACGATTCGGTGAGCAAATGGTTTACCGATGCATCGACCTACAGCCTGCGTTTTCTCAGCCGTAACGTGCAACCTGAAGAAGTCAGCGCGTTGCGCGCATCGATGGTCGCCACGTTCAACTCCCTGGAGTTGATGATTGGTCAGTTGCCCCACGAAGGCTCGCGTCCGCAGACGGTGCGTAACACCAAGGAATTGCGCGGACGGATGATTCACCTGCTGCCTGTGATCGATGCCCTCGACGATGCGCTTTACGCCCTGGAACGACGCACTCCCGAGCTTGTGGACAAGTTCGCGCCGTTGCTGGCCGCCACCACCGAATGGCTCGAACACAAGGATGCCGATCTCGACCGCTGGCAGGCCCTGAAAGATCTACTTGAGGCCCTGCAACCTGCTCCCGAAGTGCTGGATGACCGCAAGCAACTGCTGTTCTCCAACGCCATTTACCGTCTCGGCGAATGGATCGATCTGTGGCAGGACTGCCGCAGCCTGCAATACGCCATCCAGTGCGAAAGCCAGGACAACTGGCGCGCGGTGTATCGGCACTGGCGGCTGGGACGGCTGACGCCGTTTCTGGATCGTGGCCTGATGTTCTATTCCGCTGCTTCCACCGTCACTGCGATAATCGTCGCTTCAGTGTTGTGGATTCTGCTCGGCTGGACCGATGGCGGCAGCGCCGTGATCCTGGCGGCGGTAGCGTGCAGCTTCTTTGCCTCGATGGACGACCCGGCGCCGCAGATTTACCGGTTCTTTTTCTGGACAGCGATGTCGGTGGTGTTCGCCAGCCTTTATCTGTTTCTGGTGCTGCCCAACCTGCATGACTTTCCGATGCTGGTGCTGGCGTTTGCCGTACCGTTCATTTGCGTCGGCACCCTGACGGTCAAGCCGCAGTTTTACCTGGGCATGCTGCTGACCCTGGTCAACACTTCGTCCTTCATCAGCATTCAGGGCGCTTACGACGCGGACTTCCTCAGTTTCGCCAACTCCAACCTGGCCGGTCCCATGGGGCTGCTGTTCGCGTTCATCTGGACCCTCATTGCCCGGCCGTTCGGGGCCGAACTTGCAGCCAAGCGCCTGACCCGTTTCAGCTGGCGTGACATTGTCGGCCTCTCCGAGCCGGCCACGTTGTCCGAGCATCGGCTTCTGGGCATACGGATGCTCGATCGGCTGATGCAGCATCTGCCGCGTCTGGCCATGACCGGCCAGGACTCTGGCGTGGCGCTGCGGGAAGTGCGAGTGGCGCTGAATCTGTTGGACCTGCTCGCTTATACGCCGCGGGTCCTCGGTGTGCCGCAGGTGCTGCTGCGCCAGGTGGTGGCCGAGGTTGGCGAGTACTTCAAGGCCTGTCTCAAGGCCGGTGAGCGCTTGCCGGCACCGAGCCCGTTGCTGATGACCCTCGACCGCACCCGTCGCGCCCTCAGCGGTGCCGGCGATGATGAAACCCGTCGGCATCTGCTGCACGCCCTGAGCGGCTTGCGTCTGGCACTGTTGCCCGGCGTCGAATTCGTCGGTGCCGCCGAGCCCGAAGAACCGCTTCCCCATGGCATTGATGGAGCGCCTTTATGATCGGTGACCTGGATCTGAGCGGGGTGTTCCTGCCCACGCTGCTGGTGCTGATGGGCATTACGTATGTGTTGTACCTGTTGGTGCACGGAGTGCTGACGCGCCTGYACTTTTACCGTCTGGTCTGGCACCGGGCATTGTTCAACGTGGCCCTCTACGCCTTGCTGCTTGGCGCTGTGGACTCACTCAGTCGATACCTGATGACATGAAAAAACCGTTTCTAACCCTGGGTCGCGTGGTGTTGACCCTGTTGATCGTGAGTTTCGCCGTTGTCGTGGTCTGGCGCATGGTGATGTATTACATGTTCGCGCCCTGGACTCGCGACGGGCACATCCGTGCCGACATCGTGCAAATCGCCCCGGACGTGTCCGGGCTGATCCAGCAAGTGGAGGTGCGCGACAACCRGTTGATCAAACGCGGCCAGGTGTTGTTCAGCATCGATCCGGACCGCTTCAAGCTGGCGCTGCGCCAGGCGAAAGCGGCCGTTGCCGACMGTGAAGAAACCCTGGCCCAGGCCCAGCGCGAGGCCAAGCGTAACAAGGGCCTGGGCAATCTGGTGCCGGGTGAACAACTGGAAGAAAGCCAGTCGAAAGTGGCCCGCGCCCAAGTGGCTTTGATGGAGGCCCAGGTGGCGGTGGACAGTGCACAACTCAACCTCGACCGCTCGGTGATCCGCAGCCCGGTGGACGGCTACGTCAACGACCGCGCGCCACGGGCCCAGGAGTTCGTCAGCGCCGGGCGTCCGGTGTTGTCGGTGGTCGACAGCAACTCATTCCATATCGATGGCTATTTCGAAGAAACCAAACTGAACGGCATCCATATCGGCCAAAGCGTCGACATACGGGTGATCGGCGACAATGCGCGCCTGCGCGGGCACGTGGAGAGCATCGTCGCCGGTATCGAAGACCGCGACCGCACCAGCGGCAACAACCTGCTGCCCAACGTCAACCCGGCGTTCAGCTGGGTGCGGCTGGCCCAGCGGATTCCAGTACGCATCGCCTTCGATGACGTGCCGGAAGATTTCCGCATGATCGCCGGGCGCACCGCCACGGTATCGATCATCGATGATCAAAAGCGGGAGCTGGCGCAATGAGCAAGGCCTCGGGTTTGGCGGTCGCCGGGTTAGGCTTGCTGCTGTCGGCGTGTCAGATGGTCGGGCCGGATTATCATTTGCCCGAAGAGGCGGCTGTCCATCGTCCAGACTTCCAGGGCGATCTGGCGGTGGATGGTAAAACGGTGGTGTCCGCGCCGGTGCCGGCCGATTGGTGGCGTTTGTATCAGGACCCGCGACTCGATCAGTTGGTGCAACAGGCCATGGCCTCCAACACTGATTTGCGCGTGGCGGCGGCCAGCTTGTCGCGGTCTCGCGCTCAGGTCGATGAGGCGCAAGCGGCGGGCGGCTGGAGTGGCGGCGTGCAGATGGGCGCCCAGCGCTTGCAGGAGTCCGGCCAGGCGTTCCTGATCCCGGAAAAAGTGCCGGTGGCCAACATTGGCGATATCGGCATCAGCGCGTCGTACCAGTTCGACCTGTTCGGCACCTTGCAACGCGGCATCGAAGCGGCCAAGGCCAACGCCGATGCAACTCAGGCAGCCGCCGATACGGCACGCATCACCGTGGTGGCCGACGTGGTTCGGGCTTACACCCAGGTGTGCGCGGCCAATGAAGAGCGGGAAATTGCCCAGCACTCCCTCGACCTGCAAGCCCAGAGCACGACGCTGATCCAGCGCCTGCGCGATGCCGGGCGTGGCGACGAAACCCAGGTCACTCGCTCGCAAACCCAATTCAAATCCCTGCGCGCGGACATGCCGCGTTATGAGGCGGCGCGTCAGGCCGGGCTCTACCGCTTGTCGATGTTGCTGGCCAAACCTGTGGATCAATTGCCGGCCGGCACCGCCACTTGCGACGAGCTGCCAAAAATCGCGCAGTTGATCCCGGTGGGCGATGGCGCCGCGTTGCTCAAGCGTCGCCCGGATGTGCGGCAGGCCGAGCGGCGGCTGGCGGCCGCGACGGCCGGTATTGGCGTCGCCACGGGTGAGCTGTACCCGAATATCAGCATCGGCGCGACCATCGGTACCGTCGGTATCCTGGACGATCTCGGCGACCCGTCCACCAACCGCTGGGGCTTCGGTCCGTCGCTGACCTGGAAGGTGCCGACCAACGGCGCCCGGGCGCGTATCCGCGAGGCCGAGGCGGTGACCCAGGCGACGCTGGCGCATTTCGATGGGGTGGTGCTCAACGCCATTCGTGAAACCCAGACCGGCCTCGCCCAATACACCGCGTTATTGCAACGTCGCGATGCCTTGGCGGACGCCGAGCAATCGGCAAAACTGGCGGCCGACCAGACCCACCGCTTCTTCCAGGCCGGGCGCGCCTCGTTCCTGGCCGACCTGCAAGCCACCCGCACCTACATCGACGTCACGGCGCAACTGGCGGCCGCGAACACCCAGGTTGCCGCAAGCCAGATCGATTTGTTCCTCGCCTTGGGCGGCGGTTGGGAAAGCGGACGAACGCAAGCGTCGAACTCCGGCAAACCCTGAGGCCATTGCTATGCTTTGAAGTGTTGGACGGGCGTCTGTGCAAAGCGCCCTTTCTTCGCACAAGGCACGCGCAGGTCAGGGGGAAACCAAGAATGAAAAACCCTTATGCTCTCGGCTTCTGGTGCGCCATCGTGGCATTAGTGCTGCTGTCGGCCACCTATTTCTACGGCATCATGCTGGCCCACCAGATCGACAAGGCTCTGGCGTTCCTCGACAGTGCCGTCGCGCTGATTGCGGTGATGTCCATTGCGGTGGTGGCCTGGGCCTCGGTCCAGAATCAACGCATCAAGAAAAGACAACTCGAACAAGGCAAGACCCTGGTCCTGATCTGGGACACCAAGGTGGCGTTGCGTCGTGTCGAAACGGTGTTCGACCGTTATTTCTGGGGCAGTTACTGGCAGCCGGGGCGCACGTTTCAGGAAGTCATGGGCGAATTGACCGGCACGCCGCTGGAAAAAAGCCTCGAGAGCCTGAAAAAACAATGCCTGGCGCTGGACCGGCAAGTGGCTGACGACGGTCGGCACTGGCTCAGCAATGCCCGGGAACTGGCCGATGTCGCCACGGCCATGGCCCGCGAACGTTATCAACTGGACGTCTGCGACCCGCGTGCGGAAGTGACGGGCGGGGCGGTGATCAACCGCGACTTCGAAGTGCTGGTGTACACCTGGACTGCGCGGCTCAAAAGCTTTGATCATCAGCTGGATGAGATCGAGGTCCAATACTCTTGAGTTGATATCGGCTGTTCGATCGCCATCGCGAGCAGGCTCGCTGCTACATTGGAATGCATTCCCCTTGTAGGAGCGAGCCTGCTCGCGATGGCAATTKCATTGACTGCGAATATCTCCAACCGCGTGAACACCCCCCAAGACACTCTTTCACCTTTAATCATTGGGCCGCTCGTCGCGCCCGGTGCTAATCTCCATTCCACTTTCAGCACAGTCGAGCCGCAACCTGTCATGGGTTCAGGGAAGACGACCTCACTTTCAACAACGGACATCGAACGGGTCATACATGAATAAATCAGCAGGCGTGCTACTGGGAATCGTTGTCGCAATCGGTGCCGTCAGCGCAGGCGGAGCCTGGTTCACCGGCACCAAAATCGAAGGTGTGTTGAACACCTCGATTGCCAATGCCAACAAGGAATTGCAGGCAGCCATGGTCGGTTCCAACGGCACAGCGTCTCTGGAACTGGTGTCGCTGGAGCGTCATGTATTCAGCAGCACCGCGCACTACCGTCTCAAGGGCGAAGGCGAAATGTTCGGCGAAGCGCCGGTCGAGTTGCTGTTTGTCGATCACATCGAACACGGCCCGTTGCCGTTCTCGCGGCTGATGTCACTGAAGTGGTTGCCAGTCTTGGCGACCAATCACTACGAACTGGAAAAGACCCCGTCCACCGAGAAGTGGTTTGYCGCCGCCAAGGACAAATCCCCACTGACCGGCGTGGTCAACATCGGCTATGACAACGCTACCAATGGCACCTTCGAGTTGCAGYCGCTGGAAATGGCCCTGGATGACAAGTCGAGCATGAAGTTTTCCGGCTTGAGCATGGACGTCGATGCCAGCGCCCAGGCGCAGAAGGTCAAGGCCAGTGGCTACATGGACAGTCTGAAAGTGACCACCGTGTCCGAAGACCAGGCACCGGTGCAGGTTGAATTGAACGGCCTGACCCTGGCCAGCAACCTGACAAAAAGTACCTACGGTTTCTACACCGGCGAAAACGTCCTTGAACTGGCCAGCGGCAAATCGACTTTTGGCGTCAAGCAGTCGGTGCTGGACTTCAAGAAATTCGAGATGAAGAACCTGACCGAAGAAAAGGGCAGCAGCGCCTCCGGGCGTGCCGATTACAAGGTCAGCGAAGTGTCCTTGAATGGCAAGACCATCGGTTCCGGTGCGCTGACCATGAGCCTGAAGAACCTCGACATTCCGGCCAGCCTGTCGTTGATGCAGGTTTACCAGAGCAAACTGCAGCCGTATGAGCGGGCGGCAGCCGAAGCGACGGCGGCCGGTCTGCCGGCACCGGAGCTGAAACTGACCGAAGCTGAAGAAGCACTGCTCAAGTCCAGCCTGGAAAAACTGCTGGCGGCCGGTCCGCAAGTGGCCCTGGAAAACCTGTCGTTCAACACCGCCAACGGTGAGAGCCGCGCCAACATGGTGCTCGACCTGACCAAGCCACAAGCCATCGACCTGCCGACCGATCAGTTGGTCAGGCAGCTGATTGCGCTGCTGGACTTCAAGTTGCAAGTGTCCAAACCCATGTTGGTCGATGTGCTCACCGTGCAATCGCAAATCGACGGCCAGACCGATGCCAAGCTGATTGCCGACCAGGCCACTGCCACCGCAGACATGTTCAGCAGCATGGCGGTCGGCAGCCAACTGGCAAAACTGGACGGCAACAATATCGTCACCAACTTGCATTACGCCAACAATCAGGTGGACTTCAACGGCCAGAAAATGACCGTCGAAGAGTTTGCCGGTTTTGTGATGAGCAAGTTCCAGGGTACTGGCGCCACCGAATAACGGCGACCTTGTAACCCGGTAACGTCCTAATGCCAGTCAGTTAAGCCCCGGACATTGTGGGAGCGAGCTTGCTCGCGATAGCGGACCGTCAGGCACCCCTTGTGTGACTGTCCAACCGTCATCGCGAGCAAGCTCGCTCCCACAAGATTTGCGGTGTTCAAACGCTTAACTGACTGGCATTACGGCAGCGCCCGGTCTCTGCATCGCGCAGGCGCCGGGCGTTTTGCTGTCCGCCCCCTAGGGAATGTCACGGATCAGTCGCCATGCCTCTTCCCATGGCAACGTTTGTTTCATCCGCTCGGCGAGCATCGCCATGGCCCGGTCCATCTCGCAGGCGACCGCCGCCGACACCACGCCGTTTTTTCCGAACAGGCCTATGAAAGGCGGATCGTAAGGGTCACCCTTGAACTCGACTTCATCCCAGGCCTCGGCGTGCCCGAGGTAGTCGTAGGTTTTACCGAAATGCCAGGTCCAGAAAAACGGCACGTCGAGGTAATGCTCGTCACCGCCTAGCATATTGGCCGCAGCGATCCGCGCCTGCTGTTGGGCCAGTCGCCAGTGTTCGATGCGCAGGTATTGGTTGTTCAGCGGGAACGTGGCGATATCGCCAGCCGCCCAGAGACCGTCGGCCACGCGCATTGTGCCGTCGACACGCAGCGAGTGATCCTGCTCTTTCGCCAGCCCGGTGAAGGCCGCAGTGGCTGGCGTGACGCCAATGCCGACCAGCACCAGATCGGCCGGCAAACGTTGGCCGTTGTCCAGGCGCACGGCTTCGACCTTGTCCGTCCCTTCGATCTGTGCCGCATTGCCCCGGGTATGAAACACGACGCCATTGGCTTCATGCCGTGCGCGAATGGCCTTGCCGACCGTGTCACCGAACTGCTTGGCAAACGGCACTTCGTGGCGGGCCAGCACGGTCACGTTCAGGCCAAGCTGGCGCAGGGACGAGGCGGACTCCATGGCAATGAAACTGTCGCCGATGATCACCACCCGCTGGCCGGCGCTGGCGCTGTCCAGAATCTGCTGCGCATGGGCTTTGGAGCGTAAGACGAACACTTGCGGCAGGTCGGCGCCGGGCAGCGTCAGCGGGTTGGGTACGCCGCCGGTGGCCAGCAGCGCGGCGTCGTATGTCAGTGATTGGCCATCAGTCAGCCGCAGCGTCCTGTTTGGCGCATCCAGGCTTGCCACTTCGCCTTGCAGGCGCTCGATACGCTGCTCGCGGTAAAAGTCCTCGTCACGCAGCGGCGGGACTTCGTGCAACGGCATCTCCCCGGCGATCACGTATTTGCTCAGCGCGGTGCGGTCGTATCCGGCGTCGGCTTCGCGGTCGATCAACAGCAACCGGCCGCCGAAACCTTTCTCGCGCAACGCCGCTGCCGCTGCCGTACCTGCCGCGCCAGCGCCGATAATAATGAAGGTTCGTGGATCGTCGGCCGGTGGCGTGTGGGCGTCCGACAACGGCTGGTCGCCGACCCAGATGTCGCCGTCGCGGATTTCGAGGGGGTAGCGCTTGAGGCTGTCCAGGGCTGGCGGTTCACACAGCCCGCCATCCTCGATCCGAAACTGCGCCTTGTGCCACGGACAGGTCAGGCGCCCGTTGCATACCGCACCGTCAGCCAGCGGGGCTCCGGCATGAGGGCATTCGGCCTGATAAGCGCGCAGTTGCTCACCGGCCCGCAACAGCAGAATCTTGCTGTCCTGGACCTGCACTTCCAGACCCCGGTCTTCGGGCACATTGGCGACACGCGCAACGCGATGCAGAGTCATGATTGCTCTCCAGACAGACGTTTCACTTATGAGTCTGGTGCCTATCGCGAGGTTCAGCCAATTCCCCCTGCCAAGGTGCGAACGGTCCGGCTATAGTTTGCACGCCGACGACGGCCCAACACGCACAAGGTGCTCCGGTATGCCCCGATTGACCTCAATGAACCCTTGGCTCGCGGCCGTAGCCGTCGCCCTTTGCGTGCAGTTCCCGGCGCAGGCCCAGGAGCGCTTCACCCTGAACATTCCGGGTGTCTCCGATGACCGTCTGTTCACATTGGCCGCCGCCAGCGATGCCGCAGGCTGCGGCGGACACAACATTTCCCCGGCGTTGAACTGGAACACCGGCCCGGCARCCACCCAAAGCTACGCCATCGTCATGCACGACCCGGACGGCCAGAAGGGCCAGGGCGCCGATCACTGGGTGCATTACGGCATCAAGGCCGGCACTCACCAGATCCCGGCGGGCGCCGGGACCAAACCCGGCCTCGAAGGCTTCGGCGGTACCAACAGCAAAAACACCACCGGCTACATCGGCCCCTGCCCACCCGTTGGCGACAGCGCGCATCACTACATCATCCAGATCTACGCCCTGGACCTGGCCCCGGACGCCTTGCCCGCCGGCCTGACCCGTGTGCAGTTGCTGGAAAAAATCAAAGGCCACGTCCTGAGAAACAGCAGTGTGGTGCGGCGCTATCACCGCTAAAGGCTGATCGCTCAGCAGATTTGCAGAACACTGAAGTGCGCAGCATTCCGGGGATTTGGCATCCACCCCCGAAAGCGCGCACTATCAGGCTATAGCCGATGCGTTGGAGGATGCCGTGGCAAAAAAAATCGACCGCATCGCCCAAATGCTCAACTGCCCGCAAAAGGGAGAAGAACTGCGGCGAGCGATTACCGAGAGTCGCAAGGATTTTCTGCTGAATCAGCCGGAAGAGGATCTTGTTGAAGACGACGACCTTGAAGAGGAGCTCTTCGAGGACGACGAGGACGATGATGAGTACGACGAGTTTGACTGGACGACAGAATGAAAAAAACCGCTTCGGCGGTTTTTTTGTGGGCCAGGACAGCACCGGTCGGAGACTCGTTGACCCTCGTGCAAGGAATGGAACACTATAAGGTACTTTTTTTCGTACCTTTGGGGCCGTCATGGAACAGCTACTTGCAAGCCGTTCGGTCAGCATCACCGAGCTCAAGCGCAGCCCGAGCACTGTCATTGAGCAAGCGGGTTCCGAGCCTGTTGCCGTGCTCAACCACAATCGCCCAGCCGCCTATCTTTTACCGCACGCGGCCTATCAACAGCTGCTGGATCGGCTACACGCTGCCGAACTTCGTGAAGCCATTGCAGCCAGCCGCAACGATCCGCGTCCGGCCATCACTGCCGATACCGTGTTTGCCGAGCTTGAAGCGCTGATTGATGAGGTAGCAGCCGAGCAAAACCGTCCATGAGGCAATTGCTTTTCTCTGCATTGGCACGGGACGATCTGCTGCAAGTCGCTCGTTTTATCGCCCGGGACAACCCTGAACGGGCTCGGACGTTTGTGGGTGAGCTACGTAGGCAGTGCACACGGTTGATTGAACAACCGAATCTGGGTGTTTCAAGAGACGATTGCGCGAAGGGATTACGAATGCTTGCCCATGGTCGATATCTGGTTTTCTACTGTTTGATGGACGACGGGATCAAGGTCGAACGCGTGCTGCATAGCGCGAGAGACATTGGCCGGCTGTTTGAAAAAAACAGCATTGATCATTAGGCGCCAAGCCTTCAAACACCCACAAAAAAAGCCCCAGACCCATAAGGCCTGAGGCTTTCTCGTTACAACGTATGGTGCACCAGGCGGGATTCGAACCCACGACCCCTGCCTTCGGAGGGCAGTACTCTATCCAGCTGAGCTACTGGTGCAGCGGGCGCCATGATACTCATATGCGCTGCGGGCGTCCATGCTGCTGAATCGCCTGCGTTTTTTTAAAGCTGTAATGCGCGTTTGCTACGTTGATCAGAAAAAATAGGCAAAAGCGTCGTTTTCGTTCTTTTTTTCGAACAGGCTATTGTCCTTTACCCCCTTTGATCCTAGGATTCGTTTGAGATTTCAAACGCTCATCTCTGGGTGCTGAACCGCGCGATTTGAATCAGTGCGCTATTTATGTGCTTCAGCCCGGTGAATGATTTCCCTGACGGCAGCCTATCGAGGCGCCTTTCAACAATCATAATTTGCTCCGCATTCATTGCGGTGCTGTTAAGGAAAGCCGACATGCAGCTTAAAGACACCCAGTTGTTCCGCCAGCAAGCCTTCATCGATGGCGCGTGGGTTGATGCGGACAATGGTCAGACGATCAAGGTCAACAACCCGGCAACGGGCGAAATTCTGGGCACCGTGCCGAAAATGGGCGCTGCCGAAACCCGCCGTGCGATCGAAGCTGCTGACAAAGCGCTGCCGGCCTGGCGTGCACTGACCGCCAAGGAACGTGCGACCAAGCTGCGTCGCTGGTTTGAGCTGATCATCGAGAACCAGGACGACCTGGCTCGCCTGATGACCCTGGAACAAGGCAAGCCATTGGCCGAAGCCAAGGGCGAAATCGTTTACGCCGCTTCCTTCATCGAATGGTTCGCCGAAGAAGCCAAGCGCATCTACGGTGACGTGATTCCGGGCCACCAGCCAGACAAGCGCCTGATCGTGATCAAGCAGCCAATCGGCGTGACCGCTGCCATCACCCCGTGGAACTTCCCGGCTGCAATGATCACCCGTAAAGCCGGCCCGGCCCTGGCCGCCGGTTGCACCATGGTGCTCAAGCCTGCTTCGCAAACTCCTTTTTCTGCTTTCGCCCTGGCTGAACTGGCTCAGCGTGCCGGTATCCCGGCTGGCGTGTTCAGCGTTGTTTCCGGTAGCGCCGGCGACATCGGCAGCGAGCTGACCAGCAACCCGATCGTGCGCAAGCTGTCCTTCACCGGTTCGACCGAAATCGGTCGTCAACTGATGTCGGAATGCGCCAAGGACATCAAGAAAGTCTCCCTGGAACTGGGCGGCAACGCTCCGTTCATCGTGTTCGACGACGCGGACCTGGATAAGGCCGTCGAAGGCGCGATCATTTCCAAATATCGCAACAACGGTCAGACCTGCGTCTGCGCCAACCGCCTGTACATTCAGGATTCGGTCTACGACGCGTTCGCCGAGAAGCTGAAAGTGGCTGTGGCAAAGCTCAAGATCGGTAACGGTCTGGAAGCAGGCACCACCACTGGCCCGCTGATCGACGAAAAAGCCGTGGCCAAGGTGCAAGAGCACATTGCCGACGCCGTTGCCAAAGGCGCCACCGTGCTGTCTGGCGGCAAGTCGATGGAAGGTAACTTCTTCGAGCCGACCATCCTGACCAACGTGCCGAAGAACGCTGCCGTGGCCAAGGAAGAAACCTTCGGCCCACTGGCTCCACTGTTCCGCTTCAAAGACGAAGCCGATGTGATCGCGATGTCAAACGACACCGAGTTCGGTCTGGCCTCGTACTTCTATGCTCGCGACCTGGGTCGTGTGTTCCGTGTGGCTGAAGCCCTGGAATACGGCATGGTCGGCGTCAACACCGGGTTGATCTCCAACGAAGTCGCGCCGTTCGGCGGCATCAAGGCCTCGGGCCTGGGCCGTGAAGGCTCCAAGTACGGCATCGAAGATTACCTGGAAATCAAATACCTCTGCCTGGGAATCTAAGCCAGTAAGAGCATTGCTTCAAGCGCAAAGGGCACGAGAGCGCTGTCCCTTTGCGCCGCTTCAAACCGGAATATTCTCGGTGACCGGGAACGCCGTGGCAGTCGATCATCGCATGCTGCCGCCGTTGCTCCCTGTCGCTTTATCCTTGAACCACGCCGCCCGATGAGCGGTGAATGAGGACTGTATGAGCAAGACTAACGCTGATTTGATGGCCCGCCGTACCGCTGCTGTTCCACGTGGTGTTGGCCAGATTCACCCGATCTTCGCCGATTCCGCGAAGAACGCGACCGTGACCGACGTCGAAGGTCGTGAGTTCATCGACTTCGCCGGCGGTATCGCCGTACTGAACACCGGCCACCTGCACCCGAAAGTCATCGCCGCCGTGACCGAGCAGTTGAACAAGCTGACCCACACCTGTTTCCAGGTTCTGGCCTACGAGCCGTACGTGGAAGTGTGCGAAAAAATCAACGCCAAGGTGCCGGGTGATTTCGACAAGAAAACCCTGCTGGTGACCACCGGCTCCGAAGCCGTGGAAAACTCCATCAAGATCGCCCGTGCCGCCACTGGCCGTGCCGGCGTGATCGCGTTCACCGGTGCTTACCACGGTCGCACCATGATGACCCTGGGCCTGACCGGTAAAGTCGTGCCTTACTCGGCCGGCATGGGCCTGATGCCAGGCGGCATCTTCCGCGCGCTGTACCCGAATGAACTGCACGGTGTGAGCATCGACGACTCGATCGCTTCCATCGAACGCATCTTCAAGAACGATGCCGAGCCGAAAGACATCGCCGCGATCATCATCGAACCGGTTCAGGGCGAAGGCGGTTTCTACGTCGCTCCTAAAGAGTTCATGAAACGTCTGCGTGCCCTGTGCGACCAGCACGGCATCCTGCTGATCGCTGACGAAGTACAGACTGGCGCTGGCCGTACCGGCACCTTCTTCGCCATGGAACAGATGGGCGTTGCTGCCGACCTGACCACCTTCGCCAAATCCATCGCTGGCGGCTTCCCGCTGGCCGGTGTTTGCGGCAAGGCCGAATACATGGACGCCATCGCTCCAGGCGGCCTGGGCGGCACCTACGCCGGTAGCCCGATCGCTTGCGCCGCGGCCCTGGCCGTGATGGAAGTGTTCGAGGAAGAGCACCTGCTGGACCGTTGCAAGGCTGTTGGCGAGCGTCTGGTAACCGGTCTGAAGGCCATCCAGGCCAAGTACCCGGTGATCGGTGAAGTCCGTGCCCTGGGCGCGATGATCGCTGTCGAGCTGTTCGAAAACGGCGACAGCCACAAGCCGAACGCCGCAGCCGTGGCGTCCGTTGTGGCCAAGGCTCGCGACAAGGGTCTGATCCTGCTGTCCTGCGGCACCTACGGCAACGTTCTGCGCGTCCTGGTACCGCTGACCTCGCCGGACGAGCAACTGGACAAAGGCCTGGCGATCATCGAAGAGTGCTTCTCCGAGCTCTGATCACTCAGTGTGACCTGATCCACAAAAAACCCGCTTCGGCGGGTTTTTTCATTCCCCTTGAAACGCATCCCGCGCATTAGCGCTGTATCGAATGGCCAGCTTTGGCTAAGGTTCCTGCATTGCCAGGGAGAGCTGTATGACAACTGTCATTTTACCCGCGGTTCCGAGAGTCCTGATTGCCGAGGCCGACCCCTGGTCCCGGGATTTGCTCAAGGAAGTGTTGTTGAACGTACGCTGCGATGCGCGGCTGGATCTGTGCGCCGATGGTCAGCAGGCCTTGGAGTTGCTGGCGGACAACCCCTATGACCTGGTGATAGCCGACTGGGAGTTGCCGGGCGTCGATGGCCTGAAT
>NZ_JBGCUL010000689.1:0-2457 GCF_054177685.1 Pseudomonas sp. P5_A2_2 | reverse complement strand
TGTGGGAGCGAGCTTGCTCGCGATGGGGCCATCAGCTTCAACATCTATGTTGACTGATATGCCGCCATCGCGAGCAGGCTCGCTCCTACAGGGTTTAGTGGTGATTTTGCGAATCAGGTACGGAACCTGCGCACCAACCCGTCCAGCTCACTGGACAACCCGGCCAGGCTCTGGGAATCCAGGCGCGCCGAGTTGGCCAACTCTGCCACCAGTTGCGCATCGCCATGGATCTGGCTGATGTGCCGATTGATGTCTTCGGCCACTTGATGCTGTTGTTCCGCCGCCGTGGCGATCTGGGTGTTCATGTCGCGGATCACGTCCACCGACTCGCGGATCTGCCCGAAGCTGTTGCGCGCCTCGCCGATGCGCGTCACCGATTGCTGGGACACTTCCAGGCTGGCGTGCATCTGCTGGGTCACCTGGCTGGTGCGTTTGGCCAGGTTGCCCAGCAGCCCGTCGATTTCCGCCGTGGAGTCGGCCGTGCGCTTGGCCAGGGCCCGCACTTCATCGGCCACCACGGCAAAACCGCGACCTTGTTCACCGGCCCGGGCCGCTTCGATTGCGGCGTTCAGCGCCAGCAGGTTGGTCTGTTCGGCKATCGAACGGATGGTCCCCAGGATCGACTGAATGTCGTTGCTGTCACGTTCGAGTTGTTGCATCGACTGGGCCGATTGTTCGATTTCCTGGCTCAGGCGATCGACACTGTTCACCGCCGCATCGATCTGTTGCTGACCTTCACGTGCCTGGCGCTGGCCACTGTCGGCGGATTCCGCTGCCTGGCTGCAAGAACGTGCGACTTCGTTGGCGGTGGCGACCATTTCGTGGAACGCCGTGGAGACCATGTCCACCGCTTCACGCTGGCGTCCGGCGGCTTCGGCCATGTCGCTGGAGACCTGGGTCGAACTCTTGGACGTGGCGAGGATCTTGCCTGCCGCACCGCCGATGTTCTGGATCAGGTTGCGAATGGCGGCCAGGAACTGGTTGAACCAGTTGGCCAGTTGCGCGGTTTCATCGTTGCCACGGATTTGCAGGTTCTGGGTCAGGTCGCCTTCGCCCTGGGCGATGCCTTCCAGGCCGCTGGCCACGCTGCGGATCGGGCGTACGATGAGGCTGGCAAAACTGGCGCCGACGATGGCGAAGATGACGGCCAGAACGGCGGCGATGATGGCGATCAACCAGGTCAGCTGGGTCGCGGAGCTCATCACGTCGTTCTGTTTGATCAGGCCGATGAAGGTCCAGCCCAGTTGCTCTGACGGCCAGACGTTGGCCATGTAGCGCTCACCGTTGAGCTCCACTTCCACCAGGCCCTTGCCGGCCTTGGCCAGTTGCGCGTAGCCGTCGCCAAGGCTATTCAGCGGTTTGAAGTTGTGTTCCGGTTGTTTCGGATCCACCAGCACCATTCCGGTGTTTTCCAGCAGCATCAGGTAGCCGGTTTCACCGAGCTTGATCTGTTTGACGATCTCGGTGAGCTGCTTGAGTGTAACGTCGATGCTGACCACGCCGCCGTTGGTGCCCAATTTGTTGTCGATGGTGCGCACGGTGCTGACGTAGGTCGCGTCATCCTGGGCCCAGTAATAGGCCTCGGTACGGAACGGCTTGCCCGGTTTGGCCTGGGCGGCCTTGTACCAGGGGCGCTGGCGCGGGTCGTAATTGTTCAACTTCGGATCATCCGGCCACGACACGTAGCCGCCCGCCGCCGTGCCGAGGATGGCGTAGGCGTAGGCCGGGTGGCTGTTGCCCAGGTCCTGGAGCAGGGTGAAGACTTTTTTGTCCGCCTCGCCCTGGGGGACGCTCTCGGCGTTGGCGGCCATGTAAGTCTTGAGGCTGTCGTCGGAGTTTCGGATCAGCGGTTGTTTGGCCAGGTAATCGACGTTCTGGCTGATGCCGTCAAAGAACAATTGCATGGCGTTGCTGACCTGACGAATCTCGCGGGCACTGCCGTCGATGAATTCGTCCCTGGCATCACTGCGCAGGTTCAGCACAACGAGGGTGGCGACCAGCACCACGGGCAGGCAGGCGATGATTGCAAACGCCCAGGTCAACTTCTGTTTGATGTTCATCCGCGCTCCAGATTTTCTTGTAGGCCCACGCAGTGCAGATGACTCGCGGTTTATTGGCAGCCGTAAACGTTCTTGGTCAACCCGGGTCCTTGAGTGCGGCATCGCTTTTGTTGTGGCAGCGATTGTCGGACAAATCACTTTTGTCACTAAGGACTTCGGCTGTTATTGGAGGAAATTGAGGCCTGCCGGGAAAAATCCTACGGAAGGTATGAAGGTGGTGTCAGTTTCTGTCGCAATTGCCCTCAATGCCCTTGCACAACAATTGACGCAGGCTCGGCTATGATCTGGAGCGACCCGTGACGGTCGTCGGTTTTCCTGATGAAATCGGCACATTGTGTGCTTGTGCAATACTCATAAGTCGGTAACCCCTCCCCCCCGTGGGTGGATTGCCGTATAA
>NZ_JBGCUL010000688.1:0-2459 GCF_054177685.1 Pseudomonas sp. P5_A2_2 | reverse complement strand
GGCGCAAAGCCGCGTGGTCAGGCGCTTGTGGGACGTTTGTACGACTTCTCGACACAGTTTGCTGGTATGCGACAAATACGTATATCTGTAGGTCTTTATATTTGCTGACTACGGGGTCAGGTAACGCTAATAGTCCTTTATCCTTCTAGGTTGTAGCTGTGCGCCTGATTTACCAGCCAGTCACGAAATGCCCTCAAAGACGCGGACTCGACCTTTCGCTCAGGAATCATCAGGTAATAAGCCTTGATGCTGGACAGTGCTTGCGGGTTGGCGATCACCAGGCGTTTCTCTTTCAGCTCACGTTGAATCAGGAACGGCGGGATCAGGGCAATGCCCATGTCGTGCATGGCCGCCTGGGCGAGCATGGAGAATAGCTCGTAGCGGGGGCCTGTCATGTCTCGCGGGACATTCAGGTGTTGGGAATCGAACCATTGGCGCCAGGCATAGGGGCGGGTGGTTTGTTGCAGAAGAGGTAGGTCGGCGATTTCGCCGGGCGTCAGACTGGTCTTGTTTCCGAGCAGGTTGGGGCTGCAAACGGGCATCGGATTTTCACCCATCAGCCTGTGGGACTCTGTACCCGACCAATCCGCATCGCCGAAATAGATCGCCGCATCGAAATCAGTGTCGGCAAACAGGAACGGTCGTGTGCGGTTGGTCAGGTTGACCGTCACTTCCGGGTGTTTTTGCTGGAAGTCCTTGAGTCGCGGCAGCAGCCATTGGGTGCCGAAGGTCGGAACCACCGCCAGTTCGATCACATTGGCACCTTGCTGGCCCATCACGGACAAGGTGTCGCGCTCAACGGCATCGAGTTGAGTGGCCACTCGACGGCTGTAGGAGAGGCCGGCTTCCGTAAGCTTGACCCCGCGCCGCGAGCGTCGGAACAGTTCCACACTGAGGAACTCTTCAAGGCTGGCGATCTGTCGGCAAATCGCCCCTTGGGTCAGCGAAAGTTCCTGGGCGGCCTTGGTGAAGCTTTCGTGGCGCGCCGCGGCCTCGAAGCTGATCAGGGCGGTGGTGCTGGGTATCTTTCTGCGCATGTACGTCAACCTCACTAATACATCGCATAAATGCTCTTTTGCGATGTTTCGGAGTGATAAATTAGCACAACACTATGCGAAATCCTCGTTTGCCGTGGCCCCGTTCCGGGCCTAGGATCAGTCCACGTTATTTGACCCGATTCGAGAGGACACACTCATGGGCGGTAAAGCTAGCTTCAACTGGATCGATCCCCTGCTGCTGGATCAACAGCTCACTGAAGAAGAACGCATGATTCGCGACACGGCTGCGCAATTCGCTCAGCAAAGCCTTGCGCCGCGCATCCTCGAAGCTTTCCGTCATGAGAAGACCGATCCGGCGATCTTCCGCGAAATGGGCGAAGTCGGCCTGTTGGGCGCAACCATCCCCGAGCAGTACGGTGGCAGCGGCCTGAACTATGTCAGCTATGGCCTGATCGCCCGTGAAGTCGAGCGCATCGACTCCGGCTATCGCTCGATGATGAGCGTGCAGTCCTCGCTGGTGATGGTGCCAATCAATGAATTCGGTACTGAAGCGCAGAAGCAGAAGTACCTGCCGAAACTGGCGTCGGGCGAGTGGATCGGCTGCTTCGGCCTGACTGAGCCTAACCACGGCTCCGACCCGGGTGCGATGATCTCTCGTGCGCGCAAAGTGGAAGGCGGCTACAGCCTCACCGGCAGCAAGATGTGGATCACCAACAGCCCGATCGCCGATGTGTTCGTGGTCTGGGCCAAGGACGATGCCGGCGACATCCGCGGCTTCGTTCTGGAGAAAGGCTGGAAAGGCCTGAGCGCTCCGGCGATTCACGGCAAAGTGGGCCTGCGGGCTTCGATCACCGGTGAAATCGTGATGGACAACGTGTTCGTTCCGGAAGAGAACATTTTCCCGGACGTCCGTGGCCTGAAAGGTCCTTTCACTTGCCTCAACTCGGCACGTTACGGCATCTCCTGGGGTGCGCTGGGTGCAGCCGAGTTCTGCTGGCACACCGCTCGCCAGTACACCCTGGATCGTCAACAGTTCGGTCGCCCGCTGGCCGCCACTCAGTTGATCCAGAAGAAGCTGGCCGACATGCAGACTGAAATCACCATGGCGCTGCAAGGCTGCCTGCGTCTGGGTCGCRTGAAGGACGAAGGGACCGCTGCAGTCGAAATTACCTCGATGATGAAGCGCAACTCTTGCGGCAAGTCCCTGGACATCGCGCGCATGGCTCGCGATATGTTGGGCGGCAACGGCATCTCCGATGAGTTTGGTGTCGCGCGTCACCTGGTCAACCTGGAAGTGGTGAACACCTATGAAGGTACTCATGACGTCCATGCACTGATCCTTGGTCGTGCGCAAACCGGCCTCCAGGCGTTCTATTAAGGAGAACGTCCATGGGCGCGCTATCGCATCTACGGGTACTGGATTTATCGCGGGTGCTGGCCGGGCCTTGGGCCGGGCAGATC
>NZ_JBGCUL010000687.1:0-4431 GCF_054177685.1 Pseudomonas sp. P5_A2_2 | reverse complement strand
GGCACTTCCTGCGCCTGACCGCCAGCACCGACCTGCAGGCCAACGCCAGCGGTCTGCTGGTGTTCACCCAGGACTGGAAAATCCTGCGCAAACTCACCGCCGACTCCAGCAAGATCGAGCAAGAGTATGTGGTCGAGGTTGAAGGCGAGATGGTGGCTCACGGCCTCAACCGTTTGAACCACGGCCTGACCTACAAGGGCAAGGAGCTGCCGGCGGTCAAGGCCAGCTGGCAGAACGAAAACCGCCTGCGCTTTGCCATGAAAAACCCGCAACCGGGCATCATCGCCCAGCTGTGCCAAGCCGTCGGCCTCAAGGTCGTCGCCATCCGCCGCATCCGCATCGGCGGCGTGTCCATCGGCAAAGTGCCCGTGGGGCAATGGCGCTACTTGTCCGGCAAAGAGAAGTTCTAAGGCTTCCCGCGCCGCCACACCTTTCGGCGCTGCTGTTTTCGGCGGCGCCCATAGCCGAATTATCAGGACTGCACACATGATTCATAACGACGTACTGCGCAGCGTGCGCTACATGCTCGACATCAGCGACAAGAAAGTCATCGAGATCATCAAGCTCGGCGGCCTGAACGTGACCCTGGCAGACCTGGTGACGTATCTCGACAAGAAAGAGGAAGACGAGGAAGGTTTCGTACGCTGCCCGGACGAAGTCATGGCGCACTTCCTCGACGGCCTGGTGATCTTCAAGCGCGGCAAGGACGAAAGCCGTCCAGCGCAGCCGATCGAAGTGCCGGTGACCAACAACATCATCCTGAAAAAGCTGCGGGTGGCGTTCGAGCTGAAAGAAGACGACATGCACGCGATCCTCAAGGCCGCGGAGTTCCCGGTGTCCAAGCCTGAGCTGAGCGCGCTGTTCCGCAAGTTCGGCCACACCAACTATCGCCCGTGCGGCGACCAGCTGCTGCGAAATTTCCTCAAGGGCCTGACCCTGCGCGTTCGGGGCTGATCTCCGATGGAGGCGGCCGGTTTCGGTCGCCTCGCTCATGACACTGCATTCCCTTCGAAAATAGTGGCTCCGCTGACCGCGGCTGACGACCAGGGTGTAAAGACCTCAGCTCTCAGGATTCGCCATGCATCCCTAGTTTTCCCTGCAAGGCCGCACTGCCCTGGTGACCGGCGGCGCGGCCATCGCGGGCAAGCCACGCTCCCACAGGGTTCTCGAGCGCACACAAAATTTGTGTCCATCACAAAACCTGTGGGAGCGGGCTTGCCCGCGATGACGGACTGACAGGCGCCACCGGGCTAGAGACCGTGTGGGTTATCATGCCTGCCTTCATTCCGCCTCGACCTCAAACCATGACCTACAGCGTTTCCCCCATCGGCTTCGTGCGCTCCTGCTTCAAGGAGAAGTTCGCCATCCCGCGCCAGCCGCAACTGGCCCCGGCCGCCCGTGGCGTGCTGGAACTGGTGGCACCGTTCGATCAAGGGGACGCCGTACAGGGCCTGGAGCAGGTCAGCCATGTATGGCTGTTGTTCCTGTTCCACCAGGCCCTGGAAGAAAAGCCGCGCTTGAAGGTCCGCCCTCCTCGCCTCGGCGGCAACAAATCCATGGGCGTGTTCGCCACCCGCGCAACCCACCGTCCCAATGGCATCGGGCAGTCAGTGGTGAAACTGGACAAGGTCGAAGCCAACCGCTTGTGGATCTCGGGCATCGATCTGCTGGATGGCACGCCGGTTCTCGACATCAAACCCTACGTGCCCTACGCCGACATCATCGATGCAGCCACCAACAGCATCGCCAGCGCTGCGCCGCAGCTGATTCCCGTGCAGTGGACGRATACAGCGCTGCAACAGGCTCACGGGCATGCCCAGCGCCTTGCAGAGCCTTTGGTTGAGCTGATCGAGCAATGTCTTGCGCAGGATCCACGCCCGGCCTATCAAACGCCTGCACCCGAGCGGGAATATGGCGCGCAGTTCTGGGATGTCGATGTGCGTTGGCATTACCTGACACCGGAGCTGATCAACCGCCATCGCGAGCAAGCTCGCTCCCACAGGTAAAGCAGCAAGCAGTTACAGCTGCTTATTTCTCTACAAACGCTCGCTCGATCAGGTAATCACCCGGCTCGCGCATCCGCGGCGAAACCTTCAGGCCGAAGCTGTTCAGCACTTCGCTGGTCTCGTCGAGCATGCTCGGGCTGCCGCACAGCATGGCGCGGTCGTCCTGCGGGTTGATCGGCGGCAGACCAATATCGCTGAACAGCTTGCCGCTGCGCATCAGGTCGGTCAGGCGACCTTCGTTCTCGAACGGCTCGCGGGTCACGGTCGGGTAGTAGATCAACTTGTCACGCAACGCTTCGCCAAAGAACTCGTTCTGCGGCAGGTGCTCGGTGATGAACTCGCGGTAAGCGACTTCGTTGACGTAACGCACGCCGTGGCACAGGATCACTTTTTCGAAACGCTCGTAGGTTTCCGGGTCCTGGATGACGCTCATGAACGGCGCCAGACCGGTACCGGTACTGAGCAGGTACAGATGTTTGCCAGGCTTCAAGTCATCCAGCACCAGCGTGCCGGTAGGCTTCTTGCTGATGATGATCTCGTCGCCTTCCTTCAGATGCTGCAACTGCGAAGTCAGCGGACCATCAGGTACCTTGATGCTGAAGAACTCGAGATGCTCTTCCCAGTTCGGGCTGGCAATCGAGTAAGCACGCATAAGCGGGCGGCCGTTGGGCTGTTGCAGGCCGATCATCACGAACTGACCGTTCTCGAAGCGCAGGCCCGGATCACGGGTGCACTTGAAGCTGAACAGAGTGTCGTTCCAGTGGTGAACACTGAGGACACGCTCGTGGTTCATGTTGCTCATGTACGTGGGACTCCTGGAGATTTGTCTGCGCGTGTTCGGTGTGCTCTGCAAGGAAAGCCAACTCTGCGCAATTGCATCGCATTCTAAAGGCAGAGACAATATCTGTTAAATGGATTATTAAGATAAGGGTTATCGGTTATATAGATATGCGATTTACTCTCCGTCAACTTCAAGTATTCGTCGCCGTCGCCCAGCAGGAAAGCGTATCCCGTGCTGCGGGGTTGCTCAACCTCTCGCAATCGGCGGCGAGCACCTCGATCACCGAGCTGGAGCGCCAGTGCAGCTGCCAGTTGTTCGACCGCGCCGGCAAACGGTTGAGCCTCAACGCGCTCGGTAAACAGCTGCTGCCCCAGGCTGTGGCCTTGCTGGACCAGGCCAAGGAAATCGAAGACCTGCTCAACGGCAAGTCCGGCTTCGGCTCGCTGGCCGTAGGCGCGACCCTGACCATCGGCAATTACCTGGCCACCCTGCTGATCGGCAGCTTCATGCAGCGCCATCCGGAAAGCCAGGTGAAGCTGCACGTGCAGAACACTGCCAATATCGTGCAGCAAGTGGCCCACTATGAAATTGATCTGGGTCTGATCGAAGGCGACTGCAGCCACCCGGACATCGAAGTACAAAGCTGGGTCGAGGACGAACTGGTGGTATTTTGCGCCCCTCAGCATCCGCTGGCCAGGCGCGGCGCGGCGACCATGGATGAGTTGAGTCACGAAGCCTGGATCTTGCGCGAACAAGGCTCAGGCACGCGGTTGACCTTCGATCAAGCCATGCGCCATCACCGCACTTCGTTAAACATCCGCCTGGAGCTCGAGCACACCGAAGCGATCAAGCGCGCGGTGGAGTCAGGTTTGGGGATTGGCTGCATTTCCAGGCTGGCATTGCGCGACGCATTCCGCCGCGGCAGCCTGGTGCCTGTCGAGACGCCGGATCTGGATCTGGCGCGACAGTTTTATTTCATCTGGCATAAACAGAAATATCAGACCTCGGCGATGCGCGAGTTTCTCGAACTGTGCCGCGCCTTCACCGCCGGGGTCCAGCGCAGCGACGAGATCGTGCTGCCGACGATCGCCTAGAGCAGAATTACCGCCCACACCAGGGCAATCATGCTCAGTGCCACGAACTGGGCGGCACTGCCCATGTCCTTGGCATTCTTGGACAGCGGGTGCCGTTCAAGGGAAATGCGGTCGATGGCCGCTTCCACTGCCGAGTTGAGCAACTCGACGATCAACGCCAACAGGCATACCGCGATCAGCAACGCCCGTTCAACCCGGCTGACATTCAGGAAGAACGACAGGGGAATCAGGATGACGTTGAGCAATACCAATTGCCGAAAGGCGGCTTCACCGGTGAAGGCTGCGCGCAGGCCGTCCAGCGAATAACCGGAGGCATTGAGAATACGTTTCAGGCCGGTCTGGCCTTTGAAAGGTGACATAGAGTGGGCAACTGACAAAAAAGAAGTGGGAAAGCTAGATCAACCAAAGTCAAAAAAGCGTGAAGTCGCCAGCCTTTAATGGCTGGAAATTGACTCAAGTTGTTGCAAGAGCAGCGCGGCCTGGGTCCGGGTCCGCACATTCAGTTTACGGAAAATCGCGGTCACGTGCGCCTTGATCGTCGCCTCGGAAA
>NZ_JBGCUL010000686.1:0-2461 GCF_054177685.1 Pseudomonas sp. P5_A2_2 | reverse complement strand
TTCCTGCAGCAGGTCGTGGGTCAGCTTGATCCCGGTGATCTCGGTGAAGGCCTTGGCCAGCACCTTGGACTCGTATTCGTGGGTGGCAATGGTTTCCGACACCACCTTGATGTTCATCCCGCGAAATGGCTCCGCCGCCTTGATGAACCACTTCAGCTCTTCCAGTTGTTGTTCGGCCGTCAGCGTGGATGGCTTGAATTCACTGCCGATCCATTTCTTCGCGGCATCTTCGTAGGCATCGGCCCAGGCCGAAGCGCTCAAACCGCTGAGTGCCAGCATGGCTGCCAATGAAATGCTATGTCGCAGCTTATTGTTTTTATCGAACATAAGACCTCCTGTTTAGATTTCGGAGCAACATTGCCGAGCGATTCGACTAGCCCCAACGCATCACAGCCAACAGCCACACCAGGGACAACGCGAAGGCGACCCAGATGCTCCAGTCGGTGACGCCGATTACCAGCAAGTGCAGGTAGGCGCTGCCGAGAAGACCGATAAACAAGCGATCGCCACGGGTGGTGGCAATCGGCAGAAAACCACGCCGAAGGATGCTCGGCGAACGTAATTCCCAAGTGGTCATGACCACCAGGATCAGGGCAATCACGCTGAAGAATGCCGCCGTGGGGGCGGTCCAGCTCATCCATTCCATCATCAGTTCCTCATACCCGGCCCAGGGCAAAGCCCTTGGCCACGTGGTTGCGCACGAACCAGATCACCAGCATGCCCGGCAGGATGGTCAACACCCCCGCCGCCGCCAGCACGCCCCAGTCGATGCCGGATGCCGAGACCGTGCGGGTCATCACCGCTGCGATCGGTTTGGCATTCACCGAAGTGAGGGTTCGTGCCAGCAGCAGTTCGACCCAGGAAAACATGAAGCAGAAGAACGCCGTCACGCCAATGCCGGAGCCGATCAGCGGGATGAAAATCTTCACGAAGAACTTGGGAAAACTGTAGCCGTCGATGTAGGCGGTTTCGTCGATTTCCTTGGGCACGCCGGACATGAAGCCTTCGAGAATCCAAACGGCCAGCGGCACGTTGAACAGGCAGTGGGCCAGGGCCACGGCGATGTGGGTGTCGAACAGCCCGATCGAGGAATACAGCTGGAAGAACGGCAACAGGAACACCGCCGGTGGCGCCATGCGGTTGGTCAGCAGCCAGAAGAACAGGTGCTTGTCACCGAGAAAGCGATAGCGCGAGAAGGCATAGGCCGCCGGTAGCGCCACGGTCAGGGAAATGATCGTGTTCAGGCTCACGTAGTACGCCGAGTTGATGTAGCCGGTGTACCAGCTCGGGTMGGTGAAGATCACCTTGTAGTTGGCCAGGGTGAAATCCTGTGGGAAAAGCGTCAGGCCGCCGAGGATTTCGGTGTTGCTCTTGAAGGACATGTTCAGCAGCCAGTAGATCGGCACCAGCAGGAACAGGATGTAGAGCAGCAAGGGGATAAGCTTTCTTTTGCTCATGGCGCGGGCCTCAGCGGTTGGCGTCAGAGTGAGTCATGGCGGTGTAGAACAGCCAGGACACCAACAGGATGATCAGGAAGTACACCAGCGAGAATGCCGCTGCCGGCCCCAGGTCGAATTGCCCTACGGCCATCTGGGTCAGGGTCTGACTGAGGAAGGTCGTGGCATTGCCAGGACCGCCGCCCGTGAGTACGAACGGTTCGGTGTAGATCATGAAACTGTCCATGAAGCGCAGCATCACCGCGATCAGCAGCACACTCTTGAGCTTGGGCAACTGGATATGCCGGAACACCGCCCAGGCCGAGGCACGGTCGATACGCGCCGCCTGGTAATACACATCGGGAATYGCCCGCAACCCGGAGAAGCACAGCAGCGCCACCAGCGAGGTCCAGTGCCAGACGTCCATGATCAGCACCGTAACCCAGGCGTCCATGGTGTTCGACGCATAGTTGTAGCTGATGCCCATGGCTTTGAGACTCGCCCCCAGCAGGCCGATATCGGCGCGACCGAAGATCTGCCAGATGGTGCCGACCACGTTCCACGGGATCAGCAGCGGGATAGCCAGCACGATCAACACCACCGAAGACCAGCGGCCCTTKGTCGGCATGGTCAGGGCAATGGCGATGCCCAGCGGAATTTCGATCAGTAGCACACAGGCCGAATAGATGAACTGACGCAGCAACGAGTCATGCAGCCTCGGGTCGAGCAGTACCTGTTTGTACCAGTCGGCACCGACGAAATAGCGGCTGGACTGGTCGAAAATATCCTGCACCGAATAGTTGACCACGGTCATCATCGGGACCACCGCACTGAACGCCACCAGCAGGAACACCGGCAACACCAGCCACCAGGCCTTGTTGTTCTGCACCTTGTTCATGGCTGCACCTCAATGTTGGCTTGGGTTTCCAGGAGGAATTCGTCGGCATAGACCATCAGCCATTGCGCCGGAAAACTGATGTAGGCCGTGCCCTGGGGCACCGGTTTGTCTTCGGCCAGGCGCACTT